>DATJSI010000071.1 GCA_035504215.1 Mycobacteriales bacterium | reverse complement strand
CGGCGTGGCATGCCCGTCCGCCACGCAGTGCACCGCCATCGACGTCGCCGGGCGGCAGGTGACGTTTGACCCGGCGAGCCCGGGCACCCCGACCCCCACCCCGACGACGATCGACACCGGCCACGACCTGATCGGCGTGGCGTGCGCGTCCGCCACCCGGTGCATCGCCGTCGACGGCGACGGGCGGCAGGTGACGTTTGACCCGGCCAGCCCGGGCGCCCCGACGCTGACCACGATCGACCTGACGACTCTGACCGCGATCGCGTGCGTCTCCGCAGACGAATGCACCGCCGTCGACGCGACCGGGTACGAGACGACGGCCAGGGCGATCTCAACCACCTCCCTCGCCTGCTCGCCCAGCTCGCTCAAGACCGGGACCGCGACTACCTGCACCGCGACAGTGACCGACACCCAGCCCGGCGGGGCGACCCCCTCCGGGACCGTCAGCTTCACATCTTCCCGCACCTCCGGCCACCTCGCCAACACCGGCAGGTGCACCCTCCAGGCGACCGCCACGACCGGGATCGCGTCCTGCCGGATCGTGTTCACCCCATCGGCCGTCGCGTCCTACACGCTCACCGGCAACTACAGCGGCGACAACACCCACCTGGTTAGCAGCGGCCGGTCCAAGCCGATCACAGCAACCGCTCCAGGGCGCGCGCGGGTCAAGCACATCAGCACATCCGGCGCCACGATCAGCGTCGGGGTGAGCTGCACAGGCAGCACCCCCTGCAACATCAGGCTGACCGCATCCGTGCTCGAAACGATCCACGGCGGCAAGGTGATCGCCCTCGCAGCATCAACCAAGAGCACCAAGAAGACCATCACGATCGTCTCCAAGACCGCAACCATCCTCGCCGGCGCCACCAAGACGATCAACCTCACTCTGAACGATGCCGGCAAACAACTCCTCGCCAAAAACCATCCACTCAAAGCGAAGCTCACCGTCACACAATCACGGAAGACCGTGACCAGCAAGACCATCACCCTGAGATAACGCGCGAAGCCCGCAGGGGTAGGCTCGTTCAGCGACCCGGTAGCGCAGCAGCACCCGGTCAGCCGCGCTACCGAAGCGAGTGATCGGTCACGAGAGACCTGCTCTGCAGGTGCTACGAGCGTCGCGGAGGTGCGGCAGACTTCCCGCCTGGCGCGGTTAGCGCGGCACTCGCCCGCAGCTCGCGGCGCTCAAGACCGTCGGCCGCGCTCGTGGCGACGAACGGGTGCGCGCACGAACGCGACGAGACTGCTTCGGTCGCCGCGAGTGCCCTTGCCCCGTTGCGTTCGAGTGCTCGTGGACTTCAGCGCTATTGCTGGACAAGGTCCACAATCGGCCTGATCGTGGGTGGCTGCGCCAGCTCGATGCCGAGCTCCTCCATGACCGGCCCGAGGTATGTCACGAACTCATCAAACGCCTCCTGGCTCTCCCAGACATCGAAGACCTGAAGCTGGCCATCTTCGCCGAAGACCCCGGAGTTTGCTTTACCAGGTGATAGAATAGTAAAGCGATGAGCAGGGTTTCGCGAAAGCATCAAGTCACGCTCCCCGTGAGCGTTCTCAAGGATGCCGGCCTGGCCGCAGGGGACGAGGTCGTCATCCGAGCGATCGGTCACGGCCGGATCGAGGTCGAGCGTGCCGAAGACGTCATCGACCGCTTCGCCGGCAGTCTCCCGGCAGGCACTTACCCACGCGGCTATCTAGATCGGCTGCGTGACGAGTGGCGCGCGTAGCGATGGACGCAGACATCGTGATCGCGTTCCTAGACCCCGGGGACGATCAACACGCCACGGCAGTCGCGGAACTGCGGCCACGATTAGCGGCCGGCGACGAGCTGCTCACCGCAGCGACGGTATACGCCGAGGTCATCGTGCGACCACTGCGACACGGCACCGACGCAACCGTCGATGGGTTCTTCGACGCCGCCGGGATCTCGATCGTCCCGATCGATCGCGCAGTCGCGCGGCGCGCGGCAGTGCTACGAGCGGAACATCAGTCGCTGCGGCTCCCGGACGCGATGTCGCTTGCGACGGCGATCATGACCGACTCGGTGCTGCTCACGCTGGACAAGAAACTGCGGCAGATCGCCCGGCGCGTTCAGTCGTCGACCTGACGTTTCCCCCGCGGCCGTAGCGCTGCCCCTCGCGACGAACGCGGAAGCGGAGCGGTCGATCGCCAGGCCGAACGGTTGCGACCCGACAGGCTGAGACGAGGCAGGGTTCGAGCAGCCGGTCGTGACTTCCGCATTGCAGCTCGCGCCGTCCGACCGCACTCGTCAACCACGCGCCATTCTGCGATCCGGCGCTCGACCGAACCACCGCCCAAGCAGCCCGGCTCCAAGCCGCAGATCCCGCGGCCGCCAGCAGCACCGGTCATGCCAGGGGACCTCGTCCTGGTGAGGACGTGAACGATCCGCGAGTGGTGTGAACTACGGATGACCGAGTCGGACGGCTCCGGATGCCTCCAAGGCGGTCGAAGGCGATGCTTCGTTTCGATCGTGTTCGAGGTCAAGCACATAGTCGTCGGCTCAGACGGCTCCCCGGAGGGGAGTGACGCTCTCGTGCTCGGTGCCGCGCTGGCATCGGTCTCCGGTGCCACGCTCGACCTGGTAGGCGTGTTCTCGCTGCCGCTGTTGCTAATTCCGAACGTAAGCGAGGGTCGGGCGCTGCGCCGGGCGACCGAGAGGGCCCTCGGTGAACAGCGGCGCCAGTTTGCGCCGACGGCTCTGGTGCGGACGGTCGCCGACAGGTCGTACGCGCGGGCACTCGGCCGGTTCGCACAGCGCGCGCGGGCGGACATCGTCGTCATCGGCTCCTCCCGTCATGCGCCGGCCGGTCGCTGCGAAATCGGGCGCCACTCGAGACAGCTGCTTTCAGAAGCGCCGTTTGCGCTGGCGATCGCCAAGCGCGGCTTGCACCGGACCGGTGCCGAGCTGCAGTCGATCGGCGTCGGATACGAGGGGGGACCCGAGTCGGCAACGGCAGCGGCCTTCGCGTCGGCGTTGAGCCGCGCGGCGAGCGCGCAGCTTCGGGTGCTGACGGTCGCTGAGGACAGCGTCCCGGCGTTCACCGCAGCAGAATGGATGGCAGTCGGCTCCGACTGGGACAGCCTCCGGAGCAGCCGGCTCCAGAAGGCGCGAGAGGAGGCCGAGGAGCTGGCCGCTGACTTGCCGGTGCGCTCCGAGGTGCTTGCTGCCGTCGGTGATCCCGGCACTCAATTGCGCGAGTGGTCGGACGACGTCGACCTGACCGTCGTCGGCTCTCGCCGATGGGGGGCGATCGCACGCCTTGTGTCAGGCAGCGTCGGCGAGACGCTCGTCTCCGACGCCGGCAGTTCGGTTCTGATCGTCCCACGTCCGACCGCCGACAAGCACCGGGCTCGCCGACAACCCACCCTGCAAGGCGCCCATAACT
>DATJSI010000070.1 GCA_035504215.1 Mycobacteriales bacterium | reverse complement strand
CGGGCCGGAGCTCGAAGCTCGCGGTGTCACCGACCAGCGTGCGCCGCTCGGCAACGTACGCATCGTCGACCAGCTTCCGGGGCAGGTCCTCGACTCCGGGAGCGTCGCCGTACCACGCCTCGCGGTCGGCGAAGGCGAGCTTCGAGCACTCGACGACCGTGTGGAGGTAGTCCGGGGAAAGGTGACCCATTCCGTCGAGGTCGAAGCCGGAGAGCAGCGCGAGCTGGGCGAGGAACACCGGACCCTGGCCCCATGCCTGGGTCTTGCACACGGTGTAACGGCCGTAGTCGTAGGTCGCCGGCTCCTCGATCGTCGGCCGCCAAGCGGCCATGTCGTCTGCGGTCAGCAGACCGCTGTGCACCTCGCCGGTTGGGTCCCACCAGCTGGTCCCGGTCGAGAACCGCCCGAGCGCCTCGGCGAGGAACCCGTCGTACCACGCCGACCGGGCCGCTTCGAGCTGACCCTCGCGGTCGCTCGACGCCGCTTCGGCCTCGCGGATGATCCGCTCATAGGTGTCCGCCAGGGTCGGGTTGGTCAGCTGCGACCCGGGCACCGGCGGCCGGTCGCCGGGCAGCCACTGAACGGCCGAGGTCGGCCAGCGGTCCCGGAAGGTCTGGGCGATCCCCTCGACGGTCGTGCAGATCCCCGGAATTGCCGGGTAGCCGCTGCGGGCGTAGGAGATCGCGTACGACAGGACGTCGCGAAGCGGCCAGCTCCCCCACCGCTCGAGCATCAGCAGCCAGCCGCCGAACGCGCCTGGGACGGTCGCGGCCAGCAGGCCGGCGCCGGGGATCTCGTTGATGCCGAGCTGCTCGAACGCCTGGATCGTCGCCGCGGCCGGAGCCACGCCTTGCCCGCACACGACCTGCACACGCTGGTCGCGCTCACTCCAGAGCAGGATCGGGACCTCGCCGCCCGGACCGTTGAGATGCGGCTCGACGACCTGAAGCACGAACCCGCCGGCCGCGGCTGCATCAAAGGCGTTGCCGCCGCGCTCCAGCACACTCATCGCGGCTGCGGACGCCAGCCAGTGCGTGCTGCCGGTCATGCCGTAGCTGCCGACCAGCATCGGGCGATTCATGTGCACCAGGCACGATAACGAAGCGACACCGGAACAGTCGCAGGCCGCCCGGGCTGGCACGTCGGCGCGCCGGAGGGTCTGCCAACCGTTCGCTTGCGCCGTCCGTCGATGTACTGGTCCCCCGACCAGAGTGGGACCGACCTACGTTGTCGTGGCCGGTTCGGCCGCGGAAAAGGAGAGACGATGTCGAAACGCGTGCACGTGGGACTTGCGGTGGGCGTCGCCACCGGCCTTGCCGCAGCCAGCGTGGCCATGGCGCTACCTGCCGGCGCAGCGGGCAGTCGGACGGTGAAATGCCATGGCACCGCAGAGTTCTGCGGCGCATCGGTCAGCCTCGCCGGTGGCTTCAGCCATCGAAAGGTCACGATCGAGCTGACCGACACCGACTTCGGTCCGGCACCGGCGGCGGTCAGAGTGATCGACCCTGCCGCGAGCGGGTCCTATGCGATCTCGAAGCCGAGGTTCACCGAAGGCGGCTCGCTCTACGTGTTCACCCTCCACTCGGCGAAGAGCAACCCGCGCGACGCACGCCTGGTCCTGCTGTTCTCAGCAGGAACGAAGCAGCCCATCCCGCACTGACGCCGGTACGGCGGTCTTACGGCTGATCGCGTAGGCGGCGGTCAGGGCCGCAGGCTCGACACCCAGTTGCGCAGCAGGTGCAGGCCGGCGGCACCCGACTTCTCCGGGTGAAACTGGGTCGCTGCAATCGGCCCGGCCTCGATCGCCGCCACGAACGGCGCGCCGTGCACCGCGACGGTTTCGCCGACCGCCTCCGGCCCGGCCGCACGCTTGGCGTAGGAGTGCACGAAGTAGAACCGCTCGCCCTCCACACCGGCGAGCAGCCGAGAGCCCGGCGCTGCGACGACCGTGTTCCACCCCATGTGCGGGAGCACCGCCGCGGGCAGCCGCTCGATCGTGCCGGGCAGCACGCCGATGCCCGCCGTCGTCGTACCGTGCTCCGCGCCGGACTGATAGAGGACCTGCATGCCGACGCAGATGCCAAGGACCGGAGCCCCGTCGGCGACTCGGCGCCGGACCAGATCGTCGGCACCGATGGCGGCGATGCCGGCCATGCAGGTCGCGAACGCGCCGACCCCCGGTACGACCAGGCCGTCCGACTCCTTCGCCCGGCTCAGGTCCGCGGTGACCTCGACCGCCGCGCCCGCGTACGCCAACGCGCGCTCGGCCGACCGGAGGTTGCCCGACCCGTAATCGACGATCACCACCGACGGCGCAGCCGCCGTCACAACACACCCTTCGTCGACGGCACGCCGACCGACCGAGGGTCGAGTGTCACCGCTTGGCGGAGCGCCCGGGCGACGGCCTTGAACTGTGCCTCGACGATGTGGTGGGCGTTGCGCCCGCCGAGCACGCGCACATGCAGGCAGATCTGCGCGCTGGCCGCAATCGACTCCCAGATGTGCCGGGTCAACGTCGTGTCGTAGGTACCGATCAGCTCGACCAGGGGTGGCTCGTCGTGCACGCAATACGGCCGTCCGGACAGGTCGACGACGGCCTGCGCGAGGGTCTCGTCGAGCGGCACCATCGCATCCCCGAACCGCTGGATGCCTGCCTTGTCACCGAGCGCCTCGCGCAGCGCCTGTCCGAGCGCGATCGCCGTGTCCTCGACGGTGTGGTGGCTGTCGACCTCGAGATCACCGGTGGCATTGACGGTGAGGTCGATCTCGCTGTGCTTCGCGAGCTGCCCGAGCATGTGATCGAAGAACGGCACGCCGGTAGCGACGTCGGACACCCCGGTGCCGTCGAGATCCACAGTCACCGCGACGCGGGACTCCTTGGTGGCGCGCTCCACCGACGCGGTCCGGCTCATTGCACAAGTGTGGCAGCGCGGTCGAGCGCGTCGAGGAACGCCTCGCTCTCCTCGCCGGTGCCGACGCTGACTCGAAGCCGTCCGGTCAGACCGACATCGCGCACCAACACGCCCTGGTGCAACAGCTCGCGCCACATCGCCTTCTCGTCGCCGAGCCCGCCCACCAGCACGAAGTTTGCCTGGGACTCCGCGACGTCGTACCCGCGGGCGCGCAACGAACGGACCAGCGCGTCGCGGTCGGCCCTGATCTGCTCGACGTGGGCAAGCGTCTGGCTGCGGTGCCGCAGCGCAACCAGCGCCGCCGCCTGCGTCAGCGCCGACAGGTGGTAGGGCAACCTGACCAGCTGCAGCGCGTCGACGATCGACGCGTCGGCTGCGAGGTAGCCAACCCGCGCGCCGGCAAACGCAAACGCCTTCGACATCGTGCGGCTCACCAGCAGCTGCGGATGGCCGGCAAGAACGTCGAGGGTTGACGGCCGGTCGGAGAACTCGGCGTATGCCTCGTCGACGACGACCAGGCCCGGCGCCGCATCGAGCACCGCGTCGAGGACCGCCGGGTCCAGCGCGGTGCCGGTCGGGTTGTTCGGGGCGCAGAGGAACACCACATCCGGCTGATGCATCACGACGGCAGCGCGAGCGTCGTCTGCCGAGATCGTGAAGTCCGCCGCACGGGTGGCCGCGATCCAGGTCGTGCCGGTCGCGAGCGCGATCAGGCGATGCATGGAGTACGACGGCTCGAAGCCGAGCGCACTCCGGCCGGCACCGCCGAACGCCTGCAGCACCTGCTGCAGGATTTCGTTCGAGCCGTTGGCCGCCCACACCTGCCGCACCGCGAGCTCGTGGCCGAGGTAACCGGCGAGGGCGGTGCGCAGCTCGACGGCGTCCCGGTCCGGGTACCGGTTGAGCGACCGAGCCGCCGCAGTCACCGCCTCGGCGAGATCGGCGACCACGCCGGGTGGCGGCGGATAAGGATTCTCGTTGGTGTTCAAGCGGATTCGCGCCGCGACCTGCGGCGCGCCGTACGCCGGCAGCCCCTGCAGATCACCGCGCAGCGGCGGCACCCACGACGCCGTCATCGCACCCTCGACCGCACGGCTTCGACGTGCGCGGCGAGATCCTCGGCGCCGCCGAGCGCATCGATGTGCTCGCCGACCGCGCCCAGCGCATCCTGCGTGTAGTCGACGACGTGGACCTGCCTGAGGAACGAGTAGACGGACAGTCCACTCGTGTGCCGGGCCGTTCCCCCGGTGGGCAGCACGTGGTTGGAGCCGGCCAGATAGTCACCGAGCGACACCGGCGACCAGGGTCCGACGAAGATCGCACCGGCGTTGCGCACGCGGGCCGCCACGTCGCCCGCATCCGCGGTCACGACCTCGAGGTGCTCGGCGCCCCAGGCATCGACCACCTCGATGCCATGGTCCAGGTCGTCGACAAGGACCAGCGCCGACTGACCGGAGAGTGCCGACTCGACCCGCTCGCGGTGACGCGTCGCGGCCACCCGGCCGGCGAGCAGCCGTTCGACGTCGTCCAGCAGTGAGTCGGCCGCCGAGACGAGCAGGCACGCGGCCAGCTCGTCGTGCTCGGCCTGCGCGACCAGGTCGGCGGCCAGAAAGTCGGCCGGCGCGGTCTCGTCCGCGAGAATCGCGATCTCGGTGGGGCCGGCCTCGGCATCGATGCCGACGACGCCGCGGAGCAGCCGTTTGGCCGCGGCGACGTAGACGTTTCCCGGACCGGTGACAAGGTCCACGGCCGCAACGCCTTCGACGCCGTAGGCGAACATCGCCACCGCCTGGGCGCCACCGACCGCGTACACCTCGTCGATCCCGAGCAGCGCGCAGGCGGCAAGCACCGCAGGGTTCGGCCGGCCGTCGAAATCGGCTTTCGGCGGCGACGCAACCGCAATCGACCCGACCCCCGCGACCTGTGCCGGTACGACGTTCATCACCACGCTCGACGGGTAGGCGACCAACCCACCCGGAACGTACAGGCCGACCCGGCCGACCGGTGACCAGCGCTCGGTGACCACCGCGCCGGGCCCGAGCTCGACCCGGACGTCGGCCGGCCGCTGGGCGGTGTGCACCTGACGGGTGCGTGCGATCGCTGCCTCGAGCGCCGACCGGACCGCGGGATCGAGCCGATCGAGCGCCTCGGCGATAGCCGCAGGAGGGACCCGCAGGTCATCGAGCCGGACGCCGTCGAAGCGCTCGGTCAGCTCGAACACCGCGGCGCGACCGCCATCGCGAACCGCGTCCACGATCGGCTGCACCGCCGCCGTTGCGGCCGCCACGTCGAGCCGGGCCCGCGGCAGCACCGTCCGCGGGTCGACCCGACGGCCACGCAGGTCGAGTCGGGCGATCACGGGCAAAGGGTAGTCAGACGAATCGGCGCGAGCCGCGGCCGGCGGAGCGCCGCCAGGAGCGCAGCCCGCCGACGATCGCGTGCGCGGCGACCGCTGCCACCGGCCAGGCAACCAGCACGCCTTCGGCTCGGAGCTTGAAGTCGAAGTAGCCGAGGATGGTCCGCACGGAGTGCCGACTCAGCCCGGGGTACGCCGCGTTCAGCGCGGATACGACGTGCGGGTGCTGCTCGAGATGCCCGACCTGAGCGGCGACCAGCGAGCCGAGGATGCCGCCGACGGCGAGACCGATCACACCGCCGGGGCCGTCGGTCGCGTCACGGGCAAGGACGAACGATCCGGCCACGACGACGAGTCCGGCGAGGATCCCGAGGAAGGCCAACCACATGTCGTCGCCGAGCAGTGCCTTGGTCGCCGCCTCGGAGCCGTTGATCGCGGCCACCAGCCGGACGTGTGGCGCCACCCGTGGCCACAGCATGCCCACCAGCCCACCGAGCACCGTGGAGTACGCCGCGACGACCAAGGCCACGAACACCTCTGCCCGCCAGCGGATCGTGACCTCGTCGAGCGCCTGCGGAGTGGGCCAGGGCTCGGACTTCACCACCTGCCAGTGCTGCCACTCCGGCGTCGCAAGACCGCTACCCGTGGGGTCGGTCATCGGTCGACCGCCCGGCGGAAGACCCGGCCCGCGATCGCCAGTGCGATGCCGCCGTACCCGGCCGTGGCGATCAACCGCACCACGATGCCGGTCCAGTCCGGGTGGGTGCGAAGCGCGCTCGCGAGGGCGTCGACGGCCAGGGTTCCCGGGACCACTGCGCGGATTGCGCGCACTGCCTCGGGCAGGTGGGTCGGAGCGATGATGCCGAGGAAGAGCACCGCAGTCATGCCGAGCTGGCCCGCGACGGTGGCCAGCTCAGGGCGCGGCAAGGCGAGTCCGACGAGGGCGCCGACGCCGGCGAGCGCCGCCGCTGCCACGAGCACGGCTGGCACCGCCACCCACAGCTGCGCCGCCGGCAGGCCATAGATGGCGACGCCGATCACGGCAGTAAGCACCGAGCCGGGTACGGCGAACGACCCGTACGCCGCCGCCGTACCGAGGACCACCGCGGCGGGCGGGACCGGGAGCGCGGCGTAGTAGTCCAGCGCTGCGGCCGCGCGCAGCGCGCCGAAGCGCTGGGCGAGCAGGTTGAGTGAGACGAAGGCGACGACGAGCACGGTCGATCCGGCCACGATGGACGCCGCGGTCGCCGTGTCGTGGTGGTGCACCACCCCGCGAAGGAGCAACACCAGGCCGAGTGACTGCACGGTGGCGACGAACAGCAACGGTCCCCGGGCGACCCGCACCCGGCCGAGCTGCCCGGCGGTCACCGTCGCGATGCCCGCGACGAGGCCGACCCGCGGGCCCGGTGCCGGCGCCCCGGTCGCCGCCTGCTGGCGGGGCGGGCTCTCGACCTCGGTCACACGCGCTCCAGGTCGTCGTCGCGGCCGCCGAGCGCGAGGTAGACGTCCTCCAGGCTCGGCGTCGCCACCGTGAAGTCGTCCAGCGCGGCGAAGACGGCGCCGCGGGTGAGCCGGTCCAGCACGTCACGAGCGTCCTCGCGGCCGAGCCGAGCGATCCAGCGGCGGCCGTCGACGCTCGCGGTCCGGGCCAGCCGCTCCACGGTGGCGTCGCCGGGCGGCGGATCGCTGCGCCAGACCAGGACCACCCGCACCGAGTCATCGACCGCCGCCTTCAACCGACCCGGGGTGTCGCAGGCGATCACGCTGCCG
The DNA here is from genome assembly GCA_035504215.1 of Mycobacteriales bacterium. Lineage (NCBI taxonomy): Bacteria > Bacillati > Actinomycetota > Actinomycetes > Mycobacteriales > Mycobacteriales bacterium. The sequence goes on along the minus strand of DATJSI010000070.1, from coordinate 2,567 downwards.
CGGTCGAGCACCGCGACGCGGTCGAGCACGGTCTCTGCCTCGATGACGTTGTGGGTGACCAGCACGACGGTGGTGCCGTCCCGGTCCCGGCGGCGGCGGATCGCCGACCAGACCGCCCGCCGCGCGACCGGGTCGAGGCCGGTGGTCGGCTCGTCCAGCAGCAGCACCCGCCGGTCGGCGGCGAGCGCGGCCGCAACGCACGCCAGTCGGCGTTCGCCACCGGACAGCCGCACCAACGGCAGGTCGGCGAGGCGACCCAGCTCGAGCTCCTCGAGCAGCGCCGACGCCTGCCGCCCGGCGTCGCGGCGGCGCACCCCACGCAGTCGCGCGGTGGTCTCGATCGCGGCGCGTACGGACAGCTCGGCCAGCGCCGGCTCGTCCTGTGCGAGATAGGCCACCAACCGGGGCCCGAGCAGGGGCGTTGCGACCAGGTCGTGCCCGAACAACGTCAACGCGCCGGCGTCCGGCCGCACCAAGCCGGCGAGCTGGCGCACCAGCGTCGTCTTGCCGGCGCCGTTGGGCCCGAGCAGACCGAAAATCTCTCCGGCCGGCACGGTCAGCTCGATCTGCCGGTTGGCCGGAACGGGCTGGCCGCGGTAGTGCTTGACCAGACCACGGACCTCGTACGCCGTACCGCTCACGGCTACCAGCGTCGCGCATCGGCCGCGCGGCCGGTCGGTCAACCCGGCAATTGCGGCTTCGCCGTACTCATCCGGACACGCTGCCCGGTCCGAGCAGCTCCTTGAGGTCGGCCATCACAGCCGGCCCGGCGCTCACCCGCAACCGGTCGTCGAGGCGCAGCACCGTCGAGCGGCCGGCCGCCGTCAGCTGCAGCCGGACCTCGGTCGTGCCGGGATGGCTGGCGAGCACCTCCTTCAACCGGTCGACGACCGGTGGGGTGCATCGCGCCGCCGGCAGCGAGATGGTGACCGGACCGCGCGGGCCTTCGCTCACGTCGGGCACCGAGACGTCGAGCGCGATCAGCCTCGGCACCTCTTCCCGCTTGTCCACCCGGCCCCGCACGAGCAGCACGGCGTCCTCGGCGATGTGGACGGCGCACTCCGAGTAGCAGTTGGGGAAGAACAGCACCTCGATCGCGCCCTCGAGGTCCTCCAACATCGCGGTCGCCCAGGAGTCGCCGCGTTTGGTGATCTTGCGGGTGACCGTGGACAGGATGCCGCCGACCGTCACGATCGACCCGTCTGAACGCTCCTCCCCGGCCAGCGCCGAAACCGGGCAGTCGACCGCCGCGGTGATCACGTGCTCGATGCCGAACAGCGGATGGTCCGAGACGTAGAGCCCGAGCATCTCCCGCTCGAACGCGAGCAGGATCGTCTTGTCCCACTCGGTGACCGGGATGGTGAGATCCATGCCGAGCGCCGGCTCGGCGCCCTCGTCTCCCCCGCCGAACAGGTCGAACTGGCCCACCGCCTCCGCGCGCTTCGTGTCGAGGCAGGCGTCGACCGCTTCGGCATGCACCCGGATCAGACCCTGCCGGGTGTGGCCGAGCGAGTCGAACGCGCCGGCCTTGATCAGCGACTCGATGACCTTCTTGTTGCAGACCACCGGATCGACCTTGGCCAGGAAGTCCGCGAACCCGGTGTAGGCGCCGCGCGAGGTGCGCGTCCCGATGATCGAGGCGACCACGTTCGTGCCGACGTTGCGGATCCCGGCCAGGCCGTATCGGATGTCGGTCCCGACCGGTGAGAAGTCCGCATTGGAGGAGTTCACGTCGGGCGGCAGCACCTTGATGCCCATGCGGCGGCACTCGTGCAGGTACAGCGCGCTCTTGTCCTTGTCGTCGCGCACCGACGTGAGCAGCGCCGCCATGTACTCCGCCGGGTACTTGCCCTTCAGGTACGCCGTCCAGTACGACACCAGCCCGTAGCCCGCCGAGTGCGACTTGTTGAACGCATAGTCGGCGAACGGGATCAGCGTGTCCCAGAGCTTCGCGATCGCCGGGTCGCTGAACCCGTTCGCGCGCATGCCTTCGCAGAAGGGGACGTACTCCTTGTCGAGGATCGCCTTCTTCTTCTTGCCCATCGCGCGGCGCAACAGGTCGGCCTGACCGAGGGTGTAGCCCGCGACCTTCTGCGCGATCGCGATGACCTGCTCCTGGTAGACGATCACGCCGTAGGTCTCGGCCAGCAGGTCGGCAAGAGGCGCCTCGAGCTCCGGATGGATCGGGTCCATCCGCTGCCGGCCGTGCTTGCGCTCGACGTAGCTGAGATGGCTTCCCATCCCCATCGGGCCGGGGCGGTAGAGCGCGATGAGCGCGGCGATGTCCTCGAACGTGGTCGGCTGCAGGGCGCGGATCAGCGATCGCATCGGGCCGCCCTCGAGCTGGAACACACCGATCGTGTCGCCGCGGCAGAGCAGCTCGTAGGCCTCGGGCGCGTCGAGCGGCAACGCCTCGAGGTCGACCTCATCGCCCCGGTTGTTCCTGATGTGGCGGATCGCGTCATCGAGGACGGTGAGGTTGCGCAGCCCGAGGAAGTCCATCTTCAGCAGGCCGAGCGACTCGCAGGCGCCCATGTCGAACTGGGTGATGATCGCGCCGTCCTGCT
>DATJSI010000069.1 GCA_035504215.1 Mycobacteriales bacterium | reverse complement strand
CACGGCGCCACCCTCCCACGACTCGGAGCGGATCGTGCGCCAGGGTTCGCGACGAGCCGAAACGGCTACGCCGTTCGCGGCTTAGCCCACGCCATGTCCGGCAGTGGCTTGGCCGCACGAACCAGCACCGACAAGCGGCCCTCGATCCCGGATGGCCGGTCGGCCTCAGGATCGAGGTAGGCGATCAGGCCGCGCAACACCCTGAGGCTGTCGCGAACGTTGCCGAGCGCCTGATTGCAGTTGAAGCAGAGCAACCCACGGACGGTGCCGGTCTTGTGGTCGTGATCGACATGCTCGGGATCGGCCTTCCCGCACACGGCACACTTCCCGTCCTGCGCGGCGAGCATTCGATCGACGTCGACCTGCCCGATCCCGTATCGCCGCTGCAGGTGGTACTCACGCCCACCGCCGTACAGCCGCTCACGGGTCTCGCGGGAGCGAGCGTTGTGGCAGACCTTGCAGTACTGGGCGCGACCCCTTGGCTCGTTGCGGTTGCGGCAGAAGTCCTCGAGCGGCTTGGCCTGCTCGCAGTCTCTGCACCACTTGTAGCCCTCCGGTACGAGGACGGGCTCTCGCACCACCTTGCCCGCCTTGCCCTGGCGAACGCGATAGGAGGCCTTGCTTCGTGCCCGCATGCACTCGCGGCAATAACTCCCCCGGCCGTCTTTACGCCTGCTCGCGCGTGGAAACTCCTGCAGCGGCTTGTCCTGCCGACAATCCAGGCAGACCTTCATGTTCCCCCCGATCTGGCCTTACTTTGAAACGGACAAAAGGGTCACTGGCCTCCTTTCTGCACGTATGAGCGCACGAACTCCTCTGCGTTCGCTTCTAGGACATTGTCGATTTCGTCCAGGATGTCGTCGACGTCGTCGGTCAGGGCTTCGTGGCGCTCCTTGACGTCGGAGCTCGCGGCTTCCTCGACCTCCTCCGTCTCCGCCGTCTTCTTGCTGACGCGCTGCTGGCCGCCGTCGTCACGGGTCGCCATGGGAGCACCTCCGGGTCGATCTGCCGATCGCGATGCCTTGACGGTACCTGCAGGGTGGGACGCGCCGGGGTCAGCGCGCGCTGGTGATCTCGTCGACCAGTGCGGCGGCGGTGGCGCTGCGCTCGAGCAGCGCGTCGACGTGCGCCTTGGTGCCCCGCAGCGGCTCGAGCATCGGCACCCGCTGGAGTGACTCCCGCCCGACGTCGAAGATCACCGAGTCCCACGACGCGGCGGCGACATCGGCGGCGAACTTCGCCAGGCAACGGCCGCGGAAGTACGCCCGCGTGTCGACCGGCGGCTCGGTGACCGCACGCGCGATCTCGGCGTCGCTGACCACCCGCTCCATCCGCCCGCGCGCGACCAGCCGGTTGTACAACCCCTTCTCGGGTCGTACGTCGCTGTACTGCAGGTCGACCAGCTGCAGCTTCGGCGCGTCCCAGTCGAGGCCTTCCCGGTCGCGGTAGCCCTGCAGCAGCGACAGCTTGGCGACCCAGTCGAGCTCGCCGGCGAGCAGCATCGGGTCGTCGGCCAACCGCACCAGGACCCGCTCCCAGCGCGACAGCACGTCGAGGGTCTGCTCGTCGGCGTCCGCGCCGAGCCGGTCCTCGACGTACTTGCGGGCCTGCTCGAGGAACTCGGACTGCACCTGGAGCGCCGTGAGGGTGCGCCCGTCGCGCATGGTGATCGTGTGCCGAAGCGTCGGGTCGTGCGAGATCGCGCGAAGTGCTGCGACCGGCGCGTCGATCGTCAGATCGACGTCGTTCTCGCTGAACCAGCGGTCCTCGATCATCGACAGGACGAGCGAGGTGGTTCCGAGCTTCAGGTACGTCGACACTTCGCTCAGGTTGGCGTCACCGATGATCACGTGCAGCCGGCGGTAGCGCTCGGGATCGGCATGCGGCTCGTCGCGAGTGTTGATGATCGGCCGCTTCAACGTCGTCTCGAGCCCGACTTCGACCTCGAAGAAGTCCGCGCGTTGCGAGATCTGGAACCCGTGCTGATGGCCGTCCTGGCCGATGCCGACGCGTCCCGCGCCGCACACGACCTGGCGGGTCACGAAGAACGGCGTGAGGTAGCGAACGATGTCGCCGAACGGCGTCTGCCGGCGCATCAGGTAGTTCTCATGCGAGCCGTACGACGCGCCTTTGTTGTCGGTGTTGTTCTTGTAGAGCTGGATCTGGCCGGCGCCGGGAATCTGCGCGGCGTACTCGGACGCCGCCAGCATCACGAGCTCGCCCGCCTTGTCCCAGATCACGCCGTCGCGTGGATTCGTGACCTCGGGGCCGGAGAACTCCGGGTGCGCATGGTCGACATACAGGCGAGCGCCGTTGGTCAGGATGACGTTGGCCAGTCCGACCTCGTCATCGGGAAGCACATCGGCGGTGTCCGCCATGGTCGGGCCGACGTCGAAGCCGCGCGCATCGCGAAGCGGCGACTCCTCCTCGAAGTCCCAGCGCGGGCTCCGGTCGCGCGGCGAGCCGGTCGTCGCATTGAGATACGCGTTCACGATCTGGCTCGACGCCAGCATGTGGTTGGCCGCCGACTGGCCCGGCACCGAGATCCCGTACTCGGTCTCCGTGCCCATGACCCGGCGAACCGTCATGACTCCAGCCTAAGCGGCGATCCGAGTTGCAGCACGCAAGCGGGCCGCCCGCGTTACAGGTATTGACCGGTGTTGGCGACCGTGTCGATCGATCGGCCGGACTCGTCGCCCTGCTTGCCGGTGATCAGAGTACGGATGTAGACGATCCGCTCGCCCTTCTTGCCGGAGATGCGGGCCCAGTCGTCGGGGTTCGTGGTGTTCGGGAGGTCTTCGTTCTCCTTGAACTCATCCACGCAGGCCGAGAGCAGGTGGCCGACCCGAATGCCCTTCTGCCCGGTTGACAGGAAGTCCTTGATCGCCATCTTCTTGGCGCGCGCGACGATGTTCTCGATCATCGCTCCCGAGTTGAAGTCCTTGAAGTACAGGACTTCCTTGTCGCCGTTGGCGTAGGTGACCTCGAGGAAGCGGTTGTCCTCACTCTCGGTGTACATCCGCTCGACCGTGCGCTGCACCATGGCGCCGATCGTCGCCTCGGACGAGCCACCGTGCTCGGCCAGGTCGTCGGCGTGCAACGGGAGTTCGGCGACGACGTACTTGGAGAAGATGTCGCGCGCGGCCTCCGCGTCCGGCCGCTCGATCTTGATCTTCACGTCGAGCCGGCCGGGCCGCAGGATCGCGGGGTCGATCATGTCCTCGCGGTTGGACGCGCCGATCACGATGACGTTCTCGAGGCCTTCGACACCGTCGATCTCGGACAGCAGCTGCGGCACGATCGTGTTCTCGACATCGGAGGAGACACCGGAGCCTCGGGTCCGGAAGATCGAGTCCATCTCGTCGAAGAACACGATGACCGGCGTGCCTTCGCTCGCCTTCTCGCGGGCGCGCTGGAAGACCAGCCGGATGTGACGCTCGGTCTCACCGACGTACTTGTTCAGCAGCTCGGGGCCTTTGATGTTGAGGAAGTACGACCGGCCTTCACCCTTGCCGGCCGCCGCGACCTGCTTCGCAAGGGAGTTGGCCACCGCTTTGGCGATCAACGTCTTGCCACAGCCGGGTGGCCCGTACAGCAGGATGCCCTTGGGCGGCCGCAGCTGGTGCTCGACGAAGAGATCCTTGTGCAGGAACGGAAGCTCGACCGCGTCACGAATCTGTTCGATCTGCTCGGCGAGCCCGCCGATGTTCTCGTAGTCGATGTCGGGGACCTCTTCGAGGACCAGCTCTTCGACCTCGGACTTGGGGATGCGCTCGTAGGCATACCCGGACCGCGGTTCCACGAGCAGCGAGTCACCCGCCCGCAACGGGCTGTCGAGCAGCGTGTCCGCGAGCATCACGACCCGCTCGTCGTCGGTGTGCCCGATCACCAGCGCGCGGTCGCCGCCCTCGAGGATCTCCTTGAGCATGACGACGTCGCCGAGCCGCTCGAAGCTCATCGCCTCGACGATGTTGAGCGCTTCGTTGAGCATGACTTCCTGGCCGCGGCGGAGCTCGTCGGCGTCGATCGACGGTGACACCGACACCCGCAGCTTGCGGCCACCGGTGAAGATGTCGACGGTGCCGTCCTCGTGCGCGCCGATGTAGTAGCCGTAGCCGGACGGTGGTTGGGCCAGCCGGTCGACCTCTTCCTTGAGCGCGATGATCTGCTCGCGCGCTTCCTTGAGCGTGGCGACCAGGCGGTCGTTCTGGCTGCTGACACCCGCGAGGCTGGCCTGTGCCTCGGACAGCCGCTCCTCGAGGCTGCGGAGGTGGCGTGGCGAGTCCGCGAGTCGACGGCGCAAGGTACCGACTTCCTCTTCGAGGAAGTTCACCTGGTTGCTGAGGTCCTGCGCTTCCTTCTCGAGACGGGCGGCGCGTGCCTCAGCATCCTCGTGCGGCACATACACCTCCTCGGCCGATTCGGGTCGGTCATTGAGTGAGCCTATAGCGGCTTATGCTCACGAGACAGGACATTGTGCGCCTACTCGCCGTCCGCGTGTGCGCCCTTCGCCGGCCGGCGCCGCCGCGGCGGCGCCACGACTCCGGGCGCCAGCCGGCGCGCCGTGACGAGGAAACCGGTGTGCCCGATCATCCGGTGTTCCGGGCGTACCGCCAGTCCGTCGACGTGCCAGCCACGCACCATCGACTCCCAGGAGGCCGGCTCGGCGAAGCCCCCGTGCGCCCGGATCGCCTCGACGATCCTGGACAGCTGCGTGACGGTGGCGACGTAGCCGCACAGCACGCCACCCGCCCGTAGCGCCCGAGCCGCGACATCGAGCACCTCCCAGGGCGCGAGCATGTCGAGGACCACCCGATCTGCCTCATCCTCCACCTCAGCGTCGGCCAGATCACCGACCTCGAGCCGCCAGGTAGTGGGCAGGACGCCGAAGAACCGCTCCACGTTTGCGTGGGCAACCGCTGCGAACTCGGCCCGTCGTTCGTAGGACGTCACCGATCCCTCTGCGCCGACCGCACGCAACAAGCTGCAGGACAGCGCGCCCGACCCTGCGCCCGCCTCGATCACCCGCGCGCCGGGGAAGATGTCCGCCAACCCGACGATCTGCGCCGCGTCTTTCGGATAGATCACGGTGGCCCCGCGCGGCATCGACAGCACGTAGTCGGCCAGCAGCGGGCGGAGCGCGAGGTACGGCGTACCGCCCGTCGATGTCACCACGCTTCCCTCGGGCGCGCCGATCAGGTCGTCGTGGTGGATCTGCCCACGATGGGTGTGGAAGTCCTTGCCGGCCACCAGCTCGACCGTGTGCATGCGGCCCTTGGGATCGGTGAGCTGGACCAGGTCGCCGACCGCGAACGGCCCTCGGCCGCGACCGGGCGTCGTCGTCACCCTGACGTGTCTAGCGGATGCCGGCGGCCCGCAGCGCTGCGACCAGGTCGGCTCGCGCGAGCACGCCGCGAAGCAGGCCGTCGGAGTCAGCGACCAGATACTCCGTCGCCGGTGTGCGCTGGATCGCGGTCATCAGGTCCTCGCCACCGAGGTTTGCCGAGAGCACGAGGCCGGCCTCGACCGGGCGGGCCAGGTCGCTGACCGTCATCCACGGCTGGCGCTCGACCGGCGTCGCCTGGACCGCCGCCTCGGAGACGATGCCCGCCCAGCGGTCCCGGCCGTCGACAACGACCAAGGCGCGCGCACCGATGTCACGGGCCCGCCGGACCGCCTCGGCCAGCGGAAGCTGCGCCTCGACGGTGAGTGCCGGCCGGACGAACTTGCTTACCGAGAGCGTGGGGACCGCGGCCCCGACCCGCGCCTGGGCGATCGAGATCGAAGCGTTCGACCAGACGAAGACGGCGATGAAGCAGAGGTACAGCGCGCCGAAGGTCGAGTCGCTCGCGAAGACGCTCGGAGCGACGAAGCCGACGACGCCGAGCGCGAGTGCGACGCCGCGTCCGATCCATCCGGCGATGAGCAGCGCCCGGAGCTTGTCGCCCGTGAGGTGCCAGATCGCGGCACGCAGCATCTGGCCGCCGTCCAGCGGAAGCCCGGGCAGCAGGTTGAAAGCAGCGACCAGACCGTTGATCCACGCCACGGACCACGCAAGCACCCAGCCGACGGAGTCCGTCGCGAACCGCGCACCGACCACGGCGCCGATCCCGGCCAGGAACACCGAGGTCATCGGGCCGGCGGCCGCAATCACGAAGGCCCGGCCCGGGGTCTGTGGCTCGTCGAGCACCTCCGACTGCGCGCCGAGCAGCTGCAGCACGACCCGTCCGACCTTCAGGTTGAGGGTCTTCGCGACGATGACGTGGCTCGCCTCGTGCGCCAGAACGGCGCCGTAGATCAGCAGGATCAGGCCGAGCGCGGCGACCACGCTGCCGGTGGTGCTCAGTCCCTTGATGTGCTGGCGAAGCCCGGCGGGGACGATCAGCATGCCTGCGATGACCAGCAGGACCCAGGCCGGCGACACCACCAGCGGTACGCCGAAGATCCGCCCCGCGGGTATGCCGCCGACCCACCCGGTCGACGGCGTGGGTGTCTGCGCCGGATCCTTGGCGTCCGGGTCCGGCGACGCGCTGCCCGAAGGCGCTGCGGCCACGGTTTCATGGTAGGCGCGTCGGCTGACGAAAACCTGTGCGTGGCGGCCGCCGGATGTCGGAGCCGTGTTCTACCGTCGGCCCATGTCCACCGTCGACCTGGCCGCACCGGAGGTTGGTCCGACGGTTGAGGAGCCGGCCTGGTCGCTCTCGCCGTCGCGCGCCCTCGACTTCAAGAACTGCGCGCTGCTCTACCGCTTCCGTGTCATCGACAAGCTCCCGGAGCCACCGAGCATCGATGCCGCTCGCGGCACGGTGATCCATGCGGTGCTGGAGAAGCTGTTCGACCTGGCCGCCGAGCAGCGCACCATTCATGCCGCACTCGAGCTGACCGAGCCGCAGTGGCGGGAGCTGCTCGCCGACGACGAGGAGCTGGCCGCGCTCGTTGCCGAGGCCCCGGGCGGGCTCCCTGCACTGCTGCAGTCGACCGGTGAGCTGCTCGACAGCTACTTCGCGCTGGAAGACCCCCGCCGGCTGGAGCCGGCCGAGCGGGAGGTTCTGGTCGAGATGGCCCTGCCGTCCGGGGTGCACCTCAAAGGCTTCGTCGACCGGCTGGACCGATCCGCGGCCGGAGACCTTCGGGTCGTCGACTACAAGAGCGGCAAGTCGCCGCACGAGGCCTATGAGGGCAAGGCGCTGTTCCAGCTCCGGTTCTACGCGCTGGTCCTCTGGCGGTCGACCGGCGTGCTGCCCCGGCTGCTACGGCTGTACTACCTCAGCGACCGCGAGATCCTCGACTACGCCCCGGACGCGGCCGACCTCGAGGCCCTGGAGCGACAGGTCGAAGCGATCGCCGCCGCCATCGTGCGGGCGCGGGAGACCGGCGACTGGCGGTACAAGCAGAGCAAGCTGTGCGACTGGTGCGCGCACCAGGCGATCTGTCCGGCGTTCGGCGGCACGCCGCCGCCACTCCCCGAGCAGGTGGAGCTTCCCGACGCGGTGGATCGCTAGCCGAGCACCGCTTCGCAAAAGGCCAGCATGTCGGCGCGGGCGGCGATCTGCTTGTGCACCGGGAGCCCGTGGCCGTGGCCGCCCGCGGTCTCGACGCGGATCAACACCGGAGCCGGCCCGCCCTGGGCATCCTGCAGCGCGGCAGCGAACTTGAACGAGTGCCCGGGCACCACCCGGTCGTCATGATCGGCGGTCATCACCAAGGTCGGCGGGTATCCGGCGCCGGCCCGGATCGCGTGCAGCGGCGAGTACGCGCGGACCCAGCGGTACTGCTCCGGGTCGTCGGGATCGCCGAAGTCACCGATCCAGGCCCAGCCGATGGTGAACTTCGCGAACCGCAACATGTCGAGCACGCCCACCTCGGGTACGGCGGCACCCACCAGCTCGGGATGCTGGGTGAGCACGGCGCCGACCAGCAGCCCGCCGTTCGACCCGCCGTTGATCACGATCCGGCCCGGCCGCGACCAGCCGGAGGACGCCAGCCAGCGGGCGCAGCCGGCGAAGTCGTCGAACACGTTCTGCTTGTGCGCGAGCCGGCCGGCGTCGTACCAGTCCTTGCCGAACTCTCCGCCGCCGCGCAGGTTCGCTACCGCGAGCAGGCCGCCGCGTTCGACCCAGACGAACCAGCCGGCGTTGAACGTCGGCGTGAGCGGGATGTCGAAGCCGCCATAGCCGTAGAGCATCGCGGGCACGTCTCCGGAGGGCTCGAGGCCGGCCCGCCGGACGAGGAACATCGGCACCTCGGTGCCGTCGGTCGACCGCGCGCTCGCGCGCTCGACCACGACCTGCGCACCATCCTTGTCGATCGAACCGTTGCGAATGACCCGAACGCCGCCGGTCGTGACGTCGCAGGCAAGGACGGAACCCGGATCGGTGAACGAACTGACGCCGATGTGGAGCTGGTCGAGGTCGTTGTCCGCGGCGAGCTCGGTCACGGTGACGAAGGGCGGCAGATCGACGTCACGTTCGTGCTGCCCGCCGGCCGACCAGACCTGTAGCCGGGAGCTCGCGTCCCGCAGCACGTGCGCGACGAACCGCCCGCCCGCCCTGACCACGTCGACGATGACGTCCGGACCCTCCGGGATGACCTCGCGCCAGCGCGCGGGGTCCGGGTCGTCGAGGTCAATCGCGACCAACCGCTTGGTCGGCGCGTCCGCGTCGGTTAGTACATAGAAGATCGCGCCGTCGCTGCCGACGACGCGAGCATCGTTGTCCGGTTCGGGCAACAGGTCGCGAATCCGCGCATCGGGATCCGTGAGGTCGAGAACGCGGATGATCGCCTCGCGATCGGTGCCGCGAGTGATCACGATCAACAGCCACCGGCCGTCGGCGGTGACCCAGGGATCCGGTTCCCAGTGCGGGTCGTCGTTGACGAAGATCAGCTCGTCCGTGGACTGCGCCGTCCCCACCCGGTGCAGCATCAGCCGGCGGCCCTGGTTGGTGGCGAGAAACTCCTGACCCTCCACCGGGGCGTCCAGCGAGGTATAGAAGAACCCGGACGCGTCCGGCAGCCAGCAGGCGCCACAGAACTTCGACCATTCGACGACGTCGTCCAGGTCAGTCGCGGTGGCCACGTCGCGGACTCGCCAGGTCTGCCAGTCGGATCCCGCGCTGCTCAGGCAGTAGACCACCCGCCCGCCGTCGAGGCTGACGTTCCAGACCGAGATCGCCACGGTGCCATCGGCGGACAGCGGGTTCGGATCGATCAGCACGGTTCCTTCACCCGTCGGATCATCAGCAACCCGAAGGACCGGCTGATCGGTGCCGGCATCGTGCCGGGTGAAGAACCAGCGCCGGGCGTGGTGGTAGGGCGCGGTGTAGTGCGTGTGCTCCCACACCCGCGCCAGCTGGTCGCTGATCTCGGCCCGGCTCGCGAGCGGGGCGAGGAACTCCGAGGTGACGGCGTTCTGGGCGGCAACCCACTCGGCCGTGTCCGTCGCGTAGGTGTCCTCCAGCCAGCGATAGGGATCGGGCACCTTCTCGCCGTGCCAGTCGTCGACGACGTCGTCACGACGAGTGATCGGGAGCTCGGGCGGGCCGGCGGCGCTCACCAGGTCAACCAACCAGACCGGGTCGATGTTCGGCCAGTTGCATCTCCGCGATCGTCCAGAGCTTCTCGGAGTCGACGAGCAGCCCGTCCATGTCGAACAGCACTGCAGCCGCGCGCGACGTCCGCGTCATCGGGCGTTGAAGTACTTCGCCTCGGGATGGTGCACGACGATCGCATCCGTGGCCTGCTCGGGAACGAGCTGGAACTCCTCGCTCAGGCTGACACCGATGCGCTCCGGCTCGAGCAGCTCCACGACCTTCGCCCGGTCCTCGAGGTTCGGACAGGCGGGGTAGCCGAAGGAGTACCGCGAGCCGCGGTAGGCCTGGTGCGCCAGCACCTCTGAGACCTCCGGCGACGTCTCCTCGGCGAACCCCAGCTCGTCGCGAATCCGTGCATGCCAGTACTCGGCGAGCGCCTCGGTCAGCTGCACCGACAGGCCGTGCAGCTCGAGGTAGTCGCGATAGGCATCGGCGGCGAAGAGCTCGGCGGTCACCTCGCTGATCCGCGCGCCAACGGTGACGAGCTGGAACGCGACCACATCGATATCACCGGTCTCCTCCGGGCGGAAGAAGTCAGCGAGGCAGAGGAACCGGTCGCGCCGCTGCCGCGGGAAGGTGAACCGGGTGCGTTCGGAGCCGTCCTCACGAAGCACGATCAGGTCGTCGCCCTTGGACACGCAAGGGAAGTAGCCATAGACCACGCCCGACTCGAGCCACTGCTCGGCCTGCATCCGCTCCAGCCATGCCCGCAGCCGCGGGCGGCCGTCGGTCTCGACCAGCTCGTCGTACGACGGACCGTCCCCTCGCGTCGGCTTCAACCCCCACTGCCCGAGGAAGGTGGCGCGCTCATCGAGCAGGGCCGCGTAGTCCGCGAGCGGGATGCCCTTGACCACGCGGCTGCCCCAGAACGGCGGAGTCGGCACCGCATTGTCGAGCGCAACGTCGGATCGAGCCGGCAGCACGGGCGCCGTCGATGTGCTCGCGCTCGGCCGCGCCGCAACCCGACGGGCGCGCGGCTCGGGCAGCGTTGCCCCGGGATCGCCCCGCTTGACCGCCATCACCGCATCCATCAGGCGCAGGCCCTCGAACGCATCCCTGGCGTAGCGCACCTCTCCGACGTACATCTGCGCGAGATCGACCTCGACATAGGCACGCGTGAGTGCGGCGCCACCGAGCAGCACCGGCCAGCGCGCGCCGACGCCGCGAGAGTTCATCTCCTCGAGGTTCTCCTTCATGACCACGGTGCTCTTCACCAGCAGACCACTCATGCCGATCGCGTCGGCACGATGCTCGCGTGCGGCATCGAGGATCGCCGAGATGGGCTGTTTGATGCCGAGGTTCACGACGTTATAGCCGTTGTTGCTCAAGATGATGTCGACGAGGTTCTTACCGATGTCGTGGACGTCACCGCGCACCGTCGCGAGCACGATCGTGCCCTTGCCGGCCTCGTCGCTCTTGTCCATGTGCGGCTCGAGGTATCCGACCGCGGCCTTCATGACCTCGGCGGACTGCAACACGAACGGCAGCTGCATCTGGCCCGAGCCGAACAGCTCGCCGACGACCCGCATGCCTTCGAGCAGGTAGTCGTTGATGATGTCGAGCGGGGCCGTGCCACCGGCCATGGCGGCGTCGAGGTCGGCCTCGAGGCCGTTGCGCTCGCCGTCGATGATCCGGCGGGACAGCCGCTCCCGAAGCGGCAGCGCCGCCAGCTCGTCGGCCCGCGACTGCCGCGCGCTCGCCGCATCGACTCCCTCGAACAGCTCGAGGAAACGGGTCAGCGGGTCATACGCGGGAGTCTGCTCGCTCGCCGGCCGCCGCCGGTCATACACGAGGTCGAGCGCGACCTCGCGCTGCTCGTCCGGAATCCGGGCCACTGGGAGAATCTTCGAAGCATGCACGATCGCCGAGTCCAACCCCGCCTTCGTGCACTCGTGCAGGAACACGGAGTTCAGCACCTGGCGGGCGGCGGGGTTGAGACCGAACGACACGTTCGATACGCCGAGCGTCGTCTGCACATCCGGGTAGCGCCGTTTCAGCTCACGGATCGCGTTGATCGTCTCGATGCCGTCCCGGCGGGTCTCCTCCTGCCCGGTCGCGATCGGGAGGGTCAGGCAGTCGACCAAGATGTCGCCGATCGCGAGACCCCAGTTCGCCGTCAGGTCATCGATCAGCCGGGTGGCGACCCTCAGCTTCCAGTCCGTCGTCCGTGCCTGGCCGGTTTCGTCGATCGTGAGCGCTACGACGGCCGCGCCATGCTCGCGAACGATCGGCATGACCCGCGCGATCCGTGAGTCGGGGCCGTCGCCGTCCTCGTAGTTGACCGAGTTGACGACGCTGCGACCGCCGAGGCACTCGAGACCGGCTTCCAGAACGGCGGGTTCGGTCGAGTCCAGCATCAGCGGCAGCGTGGAGGCGGTGGCAAACCGGAACGCGACCTCTCGCATGTCCTGGGCGCCGTCGCGACCGACGTAGTCGATGCAGACGTCCAGCAGGTGCGCCCCGTCCCGGGTCTGCTCGCGCGCGATCTCGACGCAGCTCTCCCATTCTCCAGCCAGCATCGCCTCGCGAAAAGCCTTGGAGCCATTGGTGTTCGTGCGTTCGCCGATCGTGAGGTACGTCGTGTCCTGCCGGAAGGGCACCGCTTGGTAGAGGCTCGCCGCACCGCGCTCGGTGCGCGGCCGTCGCGCCGTGACCTCACGGCCACCCACGCGGTCGACCACCTGCCGGATGTGCTCGGGCGTCGTCCCGCAGCAGCCGCCCACGAGCGACATCCCGAACTCGCGGGTGAAGCCGTCGTGCGCATCTGCCAGCTGGGCCGGGGTGAGCGGGTAGCGGGCGCCGGTCGAGGTCAGCTCCGGCAGGCCGGCGTTCGGCATGCAGGACAACCCGACCCGTGCCTGCCTCGCGAGATAGCGCAGGTGCTCGCTCATCTCGGCCGGACCGGTTGCGCAGTTCAACCCGATCAGGTCGACCTCGAGCGGCTCCAGCGCGGTCAGCGCGGCACCGATCTCGCTGCCGAGCAACATCGTGCCGGTGGTCTCGACCGTCACCTGCACGAACAGCGGAAGCTTCTGACCGTTCGTCCGGAACGCCCGCCGCGCGCCGTTGACGGCTGCCTTCGCCTGCAGCAGGTCCTGGCAGGTCTCGACGAGTACGGCGTCGACGCCGCCGCGCACCATGCCGTCGACCTGCTCCTGGTAAGCGTCGCGCAGCGCGGCGTACGTCACGTGGCCGAGGGTCGGCAGTTTCGTGCCGGGACCCACCGAGCCGATGACCCAGCGTGGATGATCTGCGGTGGACCAACCATCGGCGACCTCGCGGGCCAGGCGGGCGCCGGCCTCCGCCAGCGGCCCGATCCGGTCCGCGATC
>DATJSI010000068.1 GCA_035504215.1 Mycobacteriales bacterium | reverse complement strand
CCTCGGTATCGGCTGCGGGCTCCGCGCCCGAGGGGGAGCGGCGGCGGATGTCGTGCAGGCTCGCCTGGGTGGCCTCCCAGACTCCGGCCAGGCTGGTGCTGGCCGGTAGGTCGCCGGGAATGGTGTCGGCCTCGATCGACTCACCGAGTGCGGCTAGTGCCTGCTTCGCCAGGTCGATGAGGGTGGGGTCGGTCACCTCGATGGTGAGGCGGTCGTCGGCGACGACCAGCTTCATCTGCCGGCGCCCGGCTTCCTCGGGAGGTTCGTCGCTGGTTCCGGTCACGTCCACGCCGCGCAGCCCTTCGGTCAGCCGGTCGAGGTCGATGTCGAGCGCCGACAGGACCCGTACGACCGCGCTGTTGGGGTCCTCGAGCCCGGCGAGCAACAGATGGTGGGAGCCGATCGGCTGACCCGCCGCCAGCCGGGAGGCGCGATCGAGAATCGCTTCGGCGGCCTCGCTCGTGTGCAGCTCCTCGCGTTCGATGCCGGCCTCGGTCGCGCGGCCGCGTCGCCAGCGCAGCCAGCCGCGCGCGGCCGACGGGCTGCCGGCGGGAACCAGGTCGAGGACTGCCATGCGCAACGCGAGCATGTCCTCGCAGTGCTTGCGCACGACCTGGGCGCCCACGCCGTCGCCTTCGCGGACCAGGCCGAGCAGGATGTGCTCGGTCCCGATGTAGTTGTGGTGCAGCGCGAGCGCCTCCCGCAGGGCGAGCTCGAGGATCTTTTTCGCCCGCGGTGTGAACGGGATGTGACCTTCGACGGTCCGCTTGCCTCGTCCGATGATCGTCAGGACATCGTCGCGGGCGACCGGGAGGGTGATCCCGAACCGGTCGAGGGCGCGGGCCCCGATGCCGTCCGGCTCGCCGAGCAGGCCGAGCAGGATGTGCTCGGTCCCGATGTAGTTGTGCTGCATGGCCCTGGCCTCGTCCTGCGCGAGGACGATCGTGTGCCGGGCTCGGTCGGTGAATCGCTCGAACATGGCACCAGGGTGCGCCGGCCCTTGAACCTCGTCAATACCATGCTATTAATAGGGAAGGGATCGGAGGCAGCAGTGAGCGAGGCACCATGAGCGGGACACCGTGAGTTGGGAGGACCGGCTCGACGACTGGGAGGTCCAGCTCGAGCTCACCGCGCGCTACGAGGACTCGCAGTGGGTGACGCTGGAGCGCGCAGCAGCACAGACCGGGGTCTCCCGTGCCGCGCTGCGTAGCTGGTATCGCACGGGTGCCCTCGCCTCGCGGCTGGTCGAGGGACCGCACGGGCCGCAGCGGCTGGTGCCGCTGGCTCAGGTGGCGGCGCGTGCCGAGGCCTCCCCCCGGCTGCGCCGGGCCGCCGAGCGCCGGCTCGCGCAGGAGGCAGAGCTGGAGCTGCTACGCGGCCGGCTGGTCGAGCTCGAACGCCGGCTGGCGGCCCTCGAGGACGGCGAGAGCTAACCCCCCGACCGCGCAGTTCGCGGTCAGGAGTTCGCGCGCCCCCGCCGGGCGACGGCGTCGACGGTGACGGCTGCGAGCAGGACCAGCGCGATGACCATGCTCTGGCCGGCCGCGCCGATCTGAATGAGCCCCATCCCGTTGTAGATCGTGGTGATGATCACGCCACCGAGGACCGCGTGGATCATCTTGCCGCGCCCGCCGAACAGGCTGGTGCCGCCGATCACCGCGGCCGCGATGGCGTACAGCACGAGGTTGCCGCCCGGCACGTCGCTGGAGACGGACCCGAGCTGCGACAGGTAGACCATGCCGGCCAACCCGGCCGTGAAGCTGCACAGGATGAAAGCGATCAGCCGCACGCGGGTCAGGTTGATGCCGGCCCGGCGGGCCGCCTCGGCATTGCCGCCGATCGCGTAGAGGTAGCGGCCGAAGCGCATCCGGCCGAGCAGCACGGTGTAGATCGCGTACACGGCGAGCAGGATCGGCACGATCCACGGCACACCGACGAGGTGGGTGAGCCCGAATCCGCGATTGGCGTTACACACGAGCACCAGCACAATGCCGGCCGCGGCAACAACCGCGATCTTGATGATGGTCAGGGCGAGTGGCGGTGTGACCAGGCCGCTGCGCCGACGTCGCTCGTGCTGGAACACCGTGAGCACTCCGAACACCGCGACGACGACGATCATGAGCACCCAACCGGCGGTCGGAGTCATCGAGCCGTTGACGATGTCGTTGAGCACATTGCTGGTCACCGCGATGCTGCCCCCAGTGGCTGACTTGTCCTTCTCGATCAGCCAAAGCAAGAGCCCGTAGCCGCCGAGCTGGCCGGCCAGTGTGACGACGAACGAGGGCAGCCCGAGTTGCGTGACGAGCAGACCCTGGACGGCGCCGATCACCGCGCACACGGCCAACCCGGCGATGACCGCGAGTAGCCAGTTCACGTTGTGCGGGTCGGTGGCGAGCTCCCCTGTGACCACCGCGCCGACGCCGGCGACGTATCCCGTTGACAGGTCGATCTCACCGAGCAGGAGAACGAAGACCTCCGCCATGCCGAACAGCACGAAGACGCCGGATTGTTCGATCAGGTTCGTCAGGTTCGTGGTCGACAGGAAGTGCGAGTTCTGGCTCTGGAAGATCGCGACGATGATGACGAGGCCGACGACGACCGGGAGCGCGCCGCTCTCGCCGGCCCGGATCCGCTTGCCAATTCCCGCGATGTACTCGCCGAGGGAGTTCGCGACCAGCTCGTTGCCGCCGAGCAGTGCCGGGGCGTTCGTGGGGTCAGGACTTTCGAGGGTGTCGCCTTCGACCTGGGTGTCCGGACGCGAGGTCGTCATCGGTGTCAGCCCTCCCCGCGGCCGTTCGCGCTGTGTGTGGCGATCGATCCGGTTGTGATGAGTTCTACCGCGCGTTGCGTGTCGATGTCTGCGACCTTCTCGATCCCGGCGATCCGGCCGAGATAAAGCGCGGCGAGAGTGTCCGCGACCGCGAACACATCGTTGAGGTTGTGCGAGATCAGCAGGACGGCGACGCCCCGCTCGCTCAGGCTCTTGACCAGTCGGAGCACCATTGCGGTCTGCGAGACACCGAGGGCGGCGGTCGGCTCGTCCATGATGACGAGCTTCGCGTCTTCGAGCACGGCACGGGCGACGGCGACCGCCTGCCGCTGCCCGCCGGAGAGCGACCCGACCGGCTGCCGGATCGAGCGCACCGTCGTCACCGACAGGTCCGCCAAGGTACGCCGCGCGGAGATCTCCATTGCGGTCTCGTCGAGGAAGAAGTGCGGCGCGGGTTCGCGGCCCAGGAACATGTTCTGGACGATGTCGAGGTTGTCGCACAGTGCGAGGTCCTGGTACATCGTCGCGATGCCGAGGGCTGCGGCGTCACGCGGATTGCGGATGTGGACTTCCTTGCCCTCCCACAGGATCCGGCCGTGGTCAGCACCCCAGATGCCGGAGATGGTCTTGATCATCGTCGACTTGCCGGCGCCGTTGTCACCGACCAGTGCGAGGACCTCACCGGGGTGGATCTCGAGGTCCACGTCCTTCAGCGCTTGCACCGGGCCGAAGTTCTTGCCGACCTTTTCCAGCTGGAGGAGCGGTGCCGCAGAGGCCCGGTCTGGTGACCGGGCCTCTGCGCTTGCGTCAACTGTCATGCGGTTCAGCCGTTGATCCCCGCTGCCTTGCAGGCTGCCTTGTACTTGCTGGTGCACAGCTGCTTGGCCGGCACGAACTGGTCCTTGATGATGGTCGCGTTCATGTTGGACGGGGTGACCCATTCCGGCTTGAGCAGGACCGACGGCATCGCCTTGCCGTGGTTGTTCGGGTTGGCGGTAGAGCCGTTGACCAGAGCCGACGGCGGGGTCTGGCCGGCGCGCACGTACATCGCGACGGCAGCCGCTGCCTGGGCCTCGAGGTAGATCGGCTTGTACGCAGTGCCGCACTGGTAGCCGGACAGGATGTTCTGCAGGCCGACCAGGGTGGCGTCCTGCCCAGTCATCGGGAAGGTCCGCGGCTTGATCCCGTGGTTCTTCAGGTAGGTGATGATCGGCGCGCCGTTCTCATCGTTGGGGATGATCGCGGAGTTCACGCCGGAGTGCGCGGTGTAGGCCTGCTCGAACTCGGTGAGCGCGGTGCCCGGCGTCCAGGTGCCCGGCGGGACCGCGGCGACCGTCCATGACGGGTGCGCCTTGATGACCGCGCCGTACCCCTCGGCGAACAACGTCGCGTTGTTGTCGGTCGGGTCGCCCTTCATCTCGATCAGGTCCGGCTTGGCGACATGCCACGCCTTCACGCAGGTCGCGAAACCGTTGCCGATCAGCTTGCCGACCTCGACGTTGTTGAAGCTGATGTAGTACGAGCCCTGGGTGATCCGGTCGTAGTCGATGACCGCGACGCCGTGCTGCTTGGCGTAGGTCTCGACGCGGCCGCCGGTGCCCGGGTCCTCGGGGTCGATCAGGAGCACGGAAGCGCCGTTGGTGATGTCGGCCTCGGCGTCGGTGACGAACGTGCTGTCCGAGCCCTGCGCGTTCTTGATGCTGATCTGCGAGGAGGTCAAACCGGCGTCTTCGAACGCCTTGGTCAGGTACGGGGCGTCGAACTCGGCGTAGCGGGCTGACGACGTGGTGTCCGGCAGGATGACGCCGACGTTGCCCTTCCCTTGCGAGGCGAGCGACTTCAGCTGCGCCATCGCCGAGAAGTCACGGGTGAACGAGCTGGCGGTGATGTTCGGTGTCGATGGCGCGGACGAGCCCGCAGCCGTGGGCGACGTGCTCGATGCCGGCGGCGTACCACCGGACGAGCTGCTGCCGCACGCCGCGGCGGTCAGCCCGACGGCAGCGAGCGCGACGGCCATCGCGCGCTTGTTGATCAACGGCAAGATGTCCTCCAGGGGCGGAGCTGTTCGCGCCCGGCGAGCTCATTCCCACCGGGACGAGACAGCATTCGTGCGGTCGAGCGGACGATAAGGCTCAACTGCATGAACACCCCGTGAACATCCGACCCGGGTCAGAAACAATCTGTGAACAATGTCTCGGTACGGTAACAGGCCCTGCGGGCGGGGTCACTCCGCGGCCAGCCGGTAGCCCGCACGGGGCTGGGTGATGATCAGGCGCGGAGCGCCCTCGACCTCGAGCTTTGCACGCAGCCGCCGGATATAGACCCGCACGTACTCGGTCTCGGTCTGATACCCGACGCCCCAGACCCGGCGGAGCAGGTCGGCATGGCTGAGCAGCTTGCCGCGGTCGATCGCGAGCTCGCGCAGCAGCGCGAACTCGGTCGTGGTCAGGTGGATCTCGGCTCCCGCCCGGGTGACCCGCTGGCCGGCCAGGTCGATCTCCAGGTCGCCGATCGCGAGGGTGGTGCGTTGCGGCTCGGCCTCGGGCGCCGGACGGCTGCGCCGCAGCGTCGCGGTGATGCGCGCGAGTAGCTCCTCGATGCTGAACGGCTTGGTCATGTAGTCGTCGGCACCGACGTTGAGGGCGGTGACCTTGTCCCTCTCGCCACGGCGCGCCGAGACCACGATGATCCCGACCGTGGACTGCTCGCGCATCGCGCGGCACAGGTCCAGGCCGTCGACGCCGGGGAGCATGAGGTCGAGCAGCACGACATCAGGGCGCCCGCTCTCGAGCAGCGCGAGCGCGCGCACGCCGTCGGTCGAGACCAACGTGTCGAAACCGCGCACCGCGAGGTTGGAACGGATCAGGTCGACGATGTTCGGGTCGTCCTCGACGACCAGCACACGGGTGCGCTCAGCCATCTGGTGTCACCATCGGAGCCGGTTCGGCGTCCGGCTCCTTGCCCGCGATCGGCAGGTCGATGTGCCAGCAGGTTCCGCGGGCCGGGCGCTCCAGGCGGATCATGCCGCCGTGGGCCGTGACGATTGCCCGGGCGATCGAGAGGCCGAGCCCGGCGCCCGAGGTCGCCGAGCGGCGCCGCCCGCGGGGGTCGGCGGGACCGTCGATCGGGTCCGGCATCCCGACCCCGTCGTCGGCGACCGTGATCGTGAGCCGGTCCGCGCCGGCGAGCCGCGCCGTCACCAACACGTTCGTGTCGACGGCGTTGTGGCGGACCGCGTTGTCCATGAGGTTGACGAGGACCTGCTCGAGCCGGTCGTGATCGGCCCACACCGCCGGCAGCTCGGCGCAGTCGATCTTGACCCGGTCGAGGTCCTCGAGCGGTAGGCAGGCTCGGGCGGCGTCGAGGATGAGGGCGATGTCGCACCAGTCCGGCTGGAGCCGCAACAGGTTGGAGTCGATCGCCGAGAGGTCGAGCAGGTCGCCGACCAGCCGGCCGAGGCGGGCCGACTCGGCCGCGATTCGCGCGAGGAACCGGTCCTGGGTTTCTGCGTCCCACGTCACGTCGGTCTGCAGCAGGCTGTCGGCGTACCCGTGGATCGCCGTCAGCGGCGTGCGCAGCTCGTGGCTGAGCCGCGAGAGGAAGTCACGCTGCAGCTCCTGGGAACGACGGAGACCGGCCGCCTCCCGGTGGGCTCGTTCGGCGGTCTCGCGCTCGAGGGCGAGCTGCAACGAACGCGCCGCGTCCTCGACCAATGCCGCCGCGTCGTCGTTCGGACCGGCGCCGCTCCCGGCCGGCCAGGCGGCGAGCAGCGCCAGCGCGCCGTCCGGGCTCGGCACTCGCGTGCCGAGCACCGTGGTGCCGGCGACGACAACCGTGCTGAGTGGCGCCGAGTCGGGAGGGTCGGTGCTTCGATCGAGCACCGGATCGAGCGCGACGAGCAGCGCGGAGTCCGGATCGGGCCCGGCGGTGGCGTCACCCGACCAGCCGCGGCACTTCGGCTGGTCGCCGGTCGTCCGGCCGATCAGGGCAACCTCGCCGGCGTTGAGCCCCAGCCGCAGCGCGTCGAGGGCGACGTCCAAGCCGTCCGAGAGCGGGACCGACACCGCCAGCTGCTCGAGAACCACCCGGATCGTCTCGAGCACGCGGTTGCGCGCGGTGACCTCGCCGAGCAGCCGGTCCCGCTCGGCGGTGCTCGCGGCGTACCCGGCGTACAACGTCACCAGGTCCAGCTCGTCGCGGTGCGGCGTCCCGCGGTTGCGGCGGAAGACAGTGATCACGCCGAGCAGGCCGCCGCTGCCCGTCACCGGAACCGACCAGGAGCTGCGGATGTTCGCGCGCTCCGCGATCCGGCGGAAAGCCGTCCATGCGCCGGCGACGCGAACATCCGGGTCGATGATGGTCGCTCGTGCGTTCGCACTCTCCCCGGGCGGGCCGCCGGCCGCGCCGGTGTCGAGCTCCGACCACGCGGCGAGCAGGTCCTCCGGCAGGCCGACGGCGGCGGTAAGCCGCAGCCGGTCACCGTCGAGCAGGTGGAT
Source organism: Mycobacteriales bacterium (assembly GCA_035504215.1). NCBI lineage: Bacteria > Bacillati > Actinomycetota > Actinomycetes > Mycobacteriales > Mycobacteriales bacterium. The sequence goes on along the minus strand of DATJSI010000068.1, from coordinate 33,165 downwards.
GCAGAGCCGGTCGGCTGCCAGCGCCGTACCGAGCGCGGAGAGGATCACCGCCAGGCTGGATGACGGATCGACGTGGCTCAGCCGGCCGACCAGGCTGTGCAGCCGGTCCAGCTGGCGGCGCGGCGAGGAGTCCACCGGCTGGCCTGACATGAAGGCCACCACGTCGTCCGGATGTCCCGTCGCGGTGGGTACGTCGGCGACCACCCGGCCCTGGCGCAGGACCACGATCCGATCCGCGAGCCGGAACATCTGGTCGATGTCGTGGGATGCCAGCACGATCGTCGTGCCTTCGTCGGACAGCCGGCGGGTCAGCCCCTCGACCTGGGCCGACTCGAAGACGCCGAGGGAAGCCGTGGGCTCGTCGAGCATCAGCAGTCGCGGCTGCTCGCGCATGGCTCGTGCGACCGCGACCAGCTGACGCTGTCCGCCGGACAGGGTGGCCACCGGTCGGGTCGTGTCGGGGATCGGGATCTCCAGCCGGCGCAGGAGCGCCGTGGCCTCGGCATGGAAGCGCGGATCGGACAGCAAGGAGCGCCGGTCCTCGCGGCCGAGCAGCAGGTTAGACGCGACGTCGAGGTTGTCGCACAGCGCGAGGTCCTGCCAGACGACCGCGACCCCGCGACGCGCGACCGTGCTCGGCGCGGACCTGATCCGCTCGCCGGCGATGAGGATCTCGCCGGAGACAGGGGTCAGATCGCCGGCGATGCAGCGGACCAGCGTGGACTTGCCGGCGCCGTTCTCGCCGGCCAGCGCGACCACCTCGCCCGGGAGCACCTCCAGGTCCACGCCCGCGAGCACCGGCCGGGAGCCGTACTGGGCCGACAGCCGGCGCACCGTGAGCAGCGGCGCGGTGCTGCGCGGCGCCCGGCCGCGGACTTGACCGTCGGGCATTCCGCCATTCTCGCCCCGCCGGGACAGTTCCCGTGGTGTGCTTCACCGGTTGCGACTTTTGACCGATGAACCACCGATGACACTGCGCCGCGCCCTACTGAGCCTGGTCGGGGTCGGCGCCGTGGTCGGCCTCGCCCTCGGCACCGGCAGCGCCGCCCTCGCCGTTCCCTCCTCGCACCGGGTCACGCCGGTCGAGCTCCAGCAGCTCGACGCGGCCAACCTCTCGCAAGCCGCGAGCGACATCGAGGCCCAGGCTGCAGCGAGCGGCGCGCTGCCGAACGGCACCAGCTACCTGGCGCCGGCGAAGGTCCTGTTCCAGGCGGACTCGGCGATGGTCCAGATGGCGATCAACGTGGATCCGACCCTCAAGCCGGCCGACACGACGGCGATCATGGGCCCGGTGCCGCAGACCATCAAGCACCATCTCCGCAAGCGTCCGCGCCACGCGCACATCACGCGGACGCATGCGCTCGGCACGTTCGTCGCGCCGGTGAGCGACGGCGGTTCGCGGGGCCTCGGCCACAACCGCCGTCACGACGGCGCCAAGCCCGCACCGTTCCAGACCGCCGACGGGCTGTTCGTCGATCCGACGATCCAGCGGGCGAAACCGCCCACGGTCGGCCTGGTCGCGCTTCGGACTGCGCTGCAGCAGCTCGGGAAGCCGTACGTGTGGGCGGCCGCCGGGCCGATCACGTACGACTGTTCGGGTCTGGTGCAGTGGGCCTATGCCCATGCCGGGCTGCTGCTCGCCCACCATGCCGCGACCCAGTGGAACGAAGGCCGGCTGATCCCCGGGAGGGACATCCTGCCCGGCGACCTGATCATGTTCGGCCGCCCGATCTTCCACGTCGGCATCTATCTCGGGTCCGGCTGGATGCTGAACGCGCCGTACACCGGCCAGTACGTCGATGTCGTACCGGTTCCCTCCGGCGTCACCGGGGTCATCCGCCCGTAACCGGCCGGGCGCTAGCGTTGGTCTCCGTGACCGACCAACGCGAGATCGTCGACCCGTTCGGTGCGCAGTCGGGCTTCCAGGACCTCATCGGGCTGCAGATCGTCGAGGCCGGACCCGATCGCGTGGCCGCCGAGCTCGAGATCCGGCCGGACCTGCTTCAGCCCTACGGGATCGTGCACGGCGGGGTGCTGTGCACGGTCGTCGAGACGGTCGGAAGCGTCGCCGCCGCGATCTGGTACGGCGACCGAGGGCAGGTCGTCGGGGTCGCGAACAGCACCGACTTCATCCGTGCGACCAGGTCGGGACGGCTCAGCGGCCTGGGCACCCCGATCCATCGCGGGCGGACCTCCCAGCTCTGGCTGGTCGAGGTCACGGACGGGGACGGCCGGCTGGTCGCGCGCGGCCAGCTACGGGTCGCCAACATCGAGAACGCCGACCGACTCGGCCACGCCGCCGGCGGCGAAGCGGCTCAGGACAGCCGGTAGGAACCGCTCGGCGCTTTCGGCCGGGCAGCGGGCTCGCTCACTGCGCGACCGGCTCCGACTGCTCCACGGCCGGTGGTGCCGGCTGAGCCGGGCTCCCGGCCGTGGCGGTGTCAGCGCTCGTGCCGTTGACGATCGCGAGGAGTTGCTTGCCGTCGATGGTCTCGTGCTCGACGAGGAGCTCGACCACCTGGTCGAGCTCCTCGCGATGGCCACGGAGCAGATCGGTCGCGCGGGACTCGGCCTCGTTGAGCAGCCGGGCCACCTCCTCGTCGATCGCGCGCTGGGTGGCCTCGGCGTAAGGGCGGCTCGTCAGCCCGCTCTCCCCGAGGTAACCGGGTCCGTCGGAGCCGTAGCCGATCGGCCCGAGTCGCGGCGAGAGCCCCCACTCGCGCACCATCTTCGTGGCCAGCTGCGTGGCGCCGGCGAGGTCGTTGGCTGCGCCGGTGGAGGCTTCGCCGAGCACGAGGAGCTCGGCCGAGCGCCCGCCGAGGCGGACCGCGAGCGAGTCGAGCAGGTAGCTCTCGGGGTAGAGCCGGCGGTCGTTCTCGGGGAGCTGTTCGGTGACACCGAGCGCCTGCCCGGCCGGGAGGATGGTCACTTTCGCCACCGGGTCCGCGTGGGCGGAGAGTGCCGCGACGAGCGCGTGCCCGGTCTCGTGCACCGCGACGGAGTGCTTCTCGTCGGGCATCAGCGCGTTGGAGCTGTCCCTTCGCCCGAGCAGGATCCGGTCCCGCGCCGCGTCGAGATCCTGCGCGTCGACCACGGTCCGGTGGAAGCGGACGGCGTGCAGCGCCGCCTCGTTGACCAGGTTCGCGAGATCGGCGCCGGAGAAGCCGGGTGTGCCGCGTGCCGCGATCGAGAGGTCGACGTCGGGAGCGATGTGCTTGCCCTTCGCGTGCACCTTCAGGATCGCGGTGCGCTCTTCCAGGTTCGGTAGCGGAATCTCAACCGTGCGGTCGAACCGACCGGGACGCAGCAGCGCCGGATCCAGCGTCTCGGGGCGGTTGGTGGCGGCCATGATCACGATGTCGGTCGACTGGTCGAAGCCGTCCATCTCTGCGAGCAGCTGGTTGAGCGTCTGCTCGCGCTCGTCGTTGCCCCCGAAACTGGTGCCGCGCTTGCCGCCGATCGCGTCGATCTCGTCGATGAAGACGATCGCCGGTGCGCGCTTGCGGGCGTCGGCGAACAGATCGCGCACGCGCGCCGCGCCGACGCCGACAAACATCTCGACGAAGCTGGATCCGGTCAGTGCGAAGAAGGGAACCTCGGCCTCACCGGCGACCGCACGGGCCATCAGCGTCTTGCCGGTCCCGGGCGGTCCGACCATGAGCACGCCCTTCGGGCCGACTGCACCAGCCTTCGTGTAGGGGTCGGGGTTCTTGAGGAAGTCGACGACCTCGGAGACCTCTCGCTTCGCGCCCTCGTATCCGGCCACGTCGCTGAACCGCGTGGTGGGGCGCTCCTCGTCGTACACCTTTGCCTTCGACCCGCCGATACCCATCAACCGGCCACCGATACCTGACCCGCCGAGCTGCGAGCGGGCGCGCCGGCTGACCCAGAAGAAGAAGCTGACGAGCAGGATCAGTGGCAGCAGGTCGACGATGACCGCGAGCAGCGAGAGCCCGCTGCTGGGTGGCGAGCCGACGACATTGACGTGGTGCGCGCGCAACAGCTGGTTGAGCCCGGTGTCCTGCAGCGCGGTGGGGATCTGAGACGTGTACGTCGCACCTTTGATGAAGGTGCCCGACACGTGGCCGGTGGAGCCGATCGTCGCCGTCTTCACGAACCCGCTCGTGACGTCGTTCTGGAACTGGGTGAAGGACAGCTGCTTCGGCGAGGACCCGGCATTGATGCCGGAGAGCACGAACAGCAGCACCGTCAGCGCAACGCCGAGGACGAGCAGCCAGTGCCGCCACGGCGGTGGGGGCGGCGGTGCGGGCGCCGGACGGCGGTCGTTCGGCGGCCCGGGTTTCGCCGACGTCGAGAGGTGAACCTGGCGAATGGTCATGGCCCGCTCCCGTGGTCCGCGCCGCCGGTCGCTTGGGCGCGCCGTGATCACGATATGCGCCTCGCCGATGGTGCCGACCAGGGCACGGTTGCGGTGGCCTGGTCGGGCTCAGGCGCGGTCGCGGACCAGATCGATCAGCCGCCCGAGAATGCGGTCGCCCGCGGCGCGCAGACCGTCGTGCTCGAACTCGCTGGTCAGCCAGGGCCGCAGCCCGCGCACGGCGGCCGCGCTCGGCTCCGAGAACTCGCGCGGGACGTACATGTCGTGGGCATAGATCGCGGCGGCAGCAGGCACCTCGTTGGCGGCCAGCCGCTCCTCGTCGTACAGCCGTGGCCAGGGCTGCTCGGCGAGCAGGCGAGCCGCGTCCCGGTAACAACCGAGGGCGCCGATGTCGTCGAACATCCATGGAAAGACGTGCTCGCCGGTGAACAGGGTCGGGTCGGAGTAGGCGTCGGGTTGCACCCGCTGCGCGGACCAGCGGGTCACGCCGCCGTCGGCCCAGCACGCCTCGTGCACGAGCGCGTAGAGCGGGTTGCGCCCCCAGGCGACAGTGCCTTCGACGTCATGGGCGAACGCGGCCGATCGAGGGTCGAGCTCGAGCAGGTAGTGCAGCCGTTCGGCTCCGTCGCTCGCACCCAGCTGCTGTCCGACCATCCGGAACCGGCGCGCGGTCAGTCGATCACCGCTCGGCAGCGTGATGCCGGCATCGATCGCGTCGTGCACTGCGCGAACCCTGTCGCGGTCGCCGGGATACCGCGCGTAGAAGCGCTCGCAGCGGTCGATCACACGCGAGTAGGTCGTGCGGTAGACGTCGTCGATCCGCGGCCCGATGGCGGCCAGACCGCCGGTGAACATCGCTTCGCGCAGCCCTTCGGGCGCCTGCGACAGATAGGCGAGCAACGTGAATCCGCCGAAGCTCTGCCCGAGAACGCTCCACTTCTCCGCGCCGAGGTGGGCACGCATCGCTTCGGCATCGCGAACGATTGCATCCGCCCGGAAATGGGTCAGGTAGCTCGCCTGTTCGGCCGGACCCCACCCGGCAACGTCATGGATCGGTGTCGAGCGGCCGGTGCCGCGCTGGTCGAGCATCACGACGCGGTAGTCCGCGAGCGCCCGCTCCAGCCAGCCGGGAGAGTGCGGCACTCCGGTCGGGCGAGGGGCCTCGAACCCCGGGCCACCCTGCAGGAAGACCAAAAACGGCCGGTCCTGTCCGTCCGGGTCCGCAACCACGCGGGCGAACACCGCGATCTGCTGCCCGGCGGGCTCCGAATGGTCGAGCGGTACGTCGATGGTGTGGTCGGTGACGACCAGGCCTGGCATTCGGTAGCTCGACGTCATGTGGTGATCCTTGCAAGCGGTGCCCGTGAGTGGCGAGCGGCAGCGGTCAGTGGATCGCGCCATCCCTTGCCCGAAGCGATCCGGCATCGCGTCCGGCACCGGTCGCGAGCGCCTCGGCCAGGATCGACACCGCGATCTCGGCCGGCGTGCGTGCGCCGATGTCGAGCCCGGCCGGGCCATGCACGCGGTCGAGGTCGGTGATGCCGCGGTCGGCCAGCCACTGCGCGCGCGAGTGCTGGGTGTGCCGCGAGCCGAGGGCGCCGATGTAGCCGGCCTGGCCCGCGAGCGCCGCTTCCAGCGATGGCCCGGCAACCTCGTTGTCGTGGCTGATCACGACGACCTTGTCGATCCCGGAAAGGCCACCGATGACGCCGGTGGCAGTGGTGACGTCACCGACCACCTGGGTCGTCCAGCCGAGCAGCCCGGCGGCGTCCGAGAGCGCGTCGGCGATCGCACCGGCGCCGGCCACGACCAGCTTCGGAACCGGGAAGAACACGGTGATGACCAGGTCGTCGCGCACCGCGGTGGCACTGACCGAGCGCCCGAACAGCGAGGCCGCGTCGGGGTCGGCCTGGCCGATGGTGTCCGCCGTGAAGACCGACGTGGCGGTCACGGCGTCGCCGTCGAGCTTGGAGACCAGGCAGACCGGGCGGCGATCACGCAGCTCGTCCCAGAGCTCGTCAGGTAGCTGAGCGGCGGACACCAGCAGGCAGCGGGCGTCCCCGCCGCACGACAGCCCGGCGATGGTCGCGTCCAGCTCACCGACGTGCAGGTCGACGATGCGGTTGATCCGCCGTTCGCTCGCGAGCTGTGCCAGCTGGTCGTCGAGGGCGCCAGAGGCGGCCGACCCGACTCGCCCACCGCCGGGAGTGATCGCCAGCGCCTCGCCATGGTCGCGCGAGCTGAACCCCCTCGTCTCGACCACCCACGCGACGTCGACATCGGTGCCTGCGGACAGACACGCCCGCACCGTCAGTGCGATCTCGTACATGGCGACGAGCCTAGGTCGCGGCGGGGTCGCCTCCGAGTGGACGCGCCCTGACCCGTTCGGGTCCGTCCAGCGGCGCGCCCGGCGTGCTCCGAACGGGCGAGTGGCTTAGGCGGTTTGCGGCATCAAGGACACAGCGCAAATCCGACGAAACCTATCAACGTGGATGGCGCGAATTCGAGCCCGCCGGAGTCGTCCCGCCCGCCGGCGGCTGACTCGGAAGCGATGGATCGCTGGGACGCGCGACCGGTCGCGGCCGGAACGCTGCGGGCCGCGATCCTGCTCGCCCCGCTGGTCGTGAGCAGCGGGGCGCTCCTCCTTGTCTCGCATCTGTGGCCGGCGCCGAGCGGCGGCCGCGGCTGGTGGCTGGCCGGGCTGGCCGCCGTCGCTGTCGTGGTCGCGTTCGTCGTCGAACGCGGAGCCCGGCGGCTGCTGCCGCTCGCCTCGTTGCTCCGGCTGACCATGCTCTTCCCTGACCGCGCGCCGTCGCGGATGCGCATCGCGCGGGCCGCCGGGTCGACCGGCCAGCAGCTGTCCCGGCTGGCCCGAAGCGACGACGACACGGCGCAGGTGGCGGCCGAGAAGGTTCTCACGCTGATCACTGCGCTCGGCAACCACGACCGCAAGACGCGCGGCCACTCGGAGCGGGTTCGGCTGTACTGCGACCTGCTCGGTGACCAGCTGCGGCTTTCGCGCGGGGATCGCGATCGGCTGCGGTGGGCGGCTCTGCTGCACGACATCGGCAAGCTCGAGATCGCGCCCACCATCCTGAACAAGCCGGCCAAGCTGTCCGACCGAGAGTTCGCCCGCATCCGCCGGCACCCGACGCTGGGAGCGGAGATCGCCGCGCCGCTGCTGCCGTGGCTGGGGGAGTGGGGCGGCGGCATCGTCGACCACCACGAACGCTGGGACGGTCGCGGCTACCCGCATGGTCGGTCCGGCACCGAGATCTCCCGAGCCGGCCGGATCGTCGGCATCGTCGACTCCTTCGAGACGATGACGGCGGCACGGGTCTACAAGAAGGCGATGACCACGCGGGCCGCGCGCACCGAGCTCGCGGACTGCGCGGGCAGCCAGTTCGACCCCGACTTCGTCCGTTCCTTCCTGTCGATCTCCCTGCCGCGCGTGCTCTGGGCGATGGGGCCGCTGGCATTCGCCGTACAGCTGCCCTTCCTGCGCAGCCTCGCGAAGTTCGGGACGCAGGCGAGCGCACTGCCGCTGCAGAGCGCTTCGACCGCGGGCGTTGCGGCGGCGGCGAGCGTCATCGGCGTGGCGGCCGCACCCGCGATGGTGACCAGCGTCGTGCATCGCCACACTCACTCCCACGGGCACGTGGACGGCGGTTCGCGGTTGGCCGGTGCGACGGCGCTGCACTCCGGTGGGTCCGTCGGCACCGTCGCCGGGGGCGGTGTCGAGACCGTGTCCGATGCGCATGCGGGAACCGTGCTCGGTCCTCGCTCAGACCTGCCGCCGCGCGTGAGCGGCGTCGTTCCGCCAGAGGCTTCCCGCACGCCCGGCGCCTCGGATCCGGGCACACCGACCGGAGGATCCCCGGTTTCCGGTGGCGGGTCGCCGACGCCGTCGCCGGCGCCGAGCTCGGGTCCGGGCAGCTTGTCGATCGCCGCGACGACCATGTACGCCGTCGAGGACATCTCTGCGACCGTGGACGTGCTGAGCTCGACCGTGACCAATGTCGTGGCCTCGACGTTGCAGATCGCCGACCACCCGTCGCACGGCACCGCCACGGTCGGCTCGGACGGGAACGTCAGCTATCAGCCGGAGCCCGGTTTCGTCGGCGTGGATCAGCTGACCTACCAGGTGTGCGACAGCGCCGGCCGCTGCGGCGCCGCCGAGCTGACGGTCAACGTGCTCGGCCACGACCAGGCGCACGCGAACCTCGACGGTGTCGACCTGTCCGGGATGGACCTGTCCGGCTTCACGTTCACCGGCGCATCGCTCCGCAACGCCGACCTGACCGGCGCGAACCTGACCGGTGCCGACTTCACGAACGCCGACCTGACCGATGCCGACCTTGCCTCCGCCACGGTTCGCAATATCGTCCTGAGCGGGGCCACTTTGACCGGGACCGACGTGTCAGGCGTCGTGGGCGCGGTCGCCCCGGACGCCACTGCGGTGAACCTCTCGGCGACGATCGGCAAGGCCGTCACCATCGATGCGTCGAACCTGGTCGCGGACCCCGACGTGCCGATCGACTGGTCGACGCTGTCGATCTCGGGATCACCCAAGCACGGCTCTGCACGGGTGACCGGTACCCACACCATCGTCTATACGCCGGGTGCGGGTCTGCTCAGCACGGATTCGCTCACCTTCACGGTGGCAAACGTGCTCGGTGCCTCCACGACCTGCACCGTGCACTTCGTCGCGGTGCTCTGACCACTGACAGCCGGACAGCGTCGGGCCGCGCGTTTCACGCGGCCGACTGCTACGAGCGGATGCGGAACGGCCGCGGCGGCGGTTGAAGATCGGCGCGCGGGCAGGTGTCGAGGGTGAGGCCGCCGAACGCGAGCGCTTCGTCACACAGGCTGGTCACCGTCATCCCGTGCTCGCAGCCGAGCCGGGTGATGGTCGCGCGGTAGATCGTGATGTCGAAGCGCGTGGGCACGCCGTAGGCAATCTGCATCGTGCCGAGCACCTCGGCCGATCCGGTGCCACCGTCGGTGCCGTTCCACGACCGGTCGTAGCGCCGCCAGATCGTGGGCTCGGACCACCACAGGCCACCCATGCGGACGTCGCGCATCGCGAGCTCGACCAGCACCTGACGTGCCGCCTGCTCCGGAACGATCGCCGCCGGCCGGATGACCTCGGTGACGACGCCCTCGTCGTAGGCCTCGGTGAGCAGCATCTCACGGTCTTCCATCCGGGCTCCTCAGGTGGACTCATGGCGACTCGGGGTGGAAATGTCCTCGCCGTGGCATTCCGTAACCTTCTTCGGCAGCCGCCGGAGCCCGATTGACCATCGCCGTCAAACTGACTGACGGATCAAGGCAGGTCGCGGGGTCGCCGGCTCGTCGGAGCGCGCGGCCACCCAGTGCGCGCACCCCATTCCGTTGTCATTCCGTCACTTTTCGGTTGTGCGTCCGTGATCGTGGAGCCGTGCCGATCGGCGCCCGGCGTCAACCGAGGCGCCGCTCCGGGCCAGTCCTGTTCGCCGGTTCAACGTTTCGGGTGTCCGGCGTCGAAAATCGGGGTACTGAACGGATCAACCGGAATCGGAGGTCAGGGTGTTACTCATCATCGCGCTGATACTGCTGGTCGTGTTCGCCGGACTCGGCTTCGCCGCCCACGTGCTGTGGTGGGGTCTCATCCTGGCGGTGATCATCGGCATCGCCAGCCTGCTCACCGGCCGCCGAGTCTAGGCGGCGTACGTGGGGGGAGGGGACTGCCGGCGGTCGGCCGAGTCAGCTGGCGACCGCCTGGTCCAGGCTGTCGTGCACCGAGAACACCGCCGTCAGGCCGGTGATCTCGAAGACCTGAAGGATCTGCGGCCGGGTGCAGACCACCGAGAGGTCCCCGCCGTCCGCGCGGACCCGCTTGACGGTGCTGACAAGGACGCCGAGGCCGGTGCTGTCGAGGAACTCCACCTGCTCGAGGTCGACCACGATGCGGGTGCGGCCCTCGCCGATCAGGTCGAGCAACGCGGCGCGCAGATCGGGCGCGGTTGCCACGTCGATCTCCCCGGACGCGGTGAGCACCGCGTACGGCGGATGACTGTCGTCGACGGTCAGTCCGAACTGCACAGATCCGGTCCCCCTGCTCCATGGCGACCCGCAGCCGTCGTCGGCCCGGTCGGCTCGGTTGCTGGCGTCATCGTCAAGATTAGTCGGATGCCTGGGCAATCCGGGCCCGATAGGCGATGGTGAGCCGCGTGGCGCAGCCCGACCGCGAACGGCTCGACCTTGCCGCGAATCCCGCCGCGGTCGGCCAGGCCCGCACCTGGCTCGCCGGTTACCTGAGCGGGTGGTCCTCGGACGGCCTGGCGACTGTCCAGCTGTTGCTCTCCGAGCTGGTCACCAACGCGATCCTGCACACCACCGACGTGGTGGAGGTGGCGGCGACCCGCGCCGGGGCGGTGGTGACCATCGAGGTCTCCGACCACAACCCGAGCAAGCCGGTCCTGAAGACCTATCAGCAGGACGCGGCGACCGGTCGAGGGCTGCATCTGGTCGAGGCGCTCGCCGAGGAGTGGGGCGTGCACGCGGACGCGATGCGCAAGTCGGTGTGGTTCCGTGTCGCCGACGGTGCGAGCCGCAGCGGCCCGGGGCACCAAGTCACCAGCCGCGACGCCTACGACAGCGAGCCGGTCGCACCAGCGCCGGCGGCGGCCCCGCCGGGCACGCTCGGCGGCCCCGCCTTCACCGTGTGGCTGCGCGGGCTGCCGGTTGCGACGTACCTCGCCGTCGAGGAGCACCACGACGCGCTCGTGCGCGAGTTCGCACTGCTGCTGCAGTCCGGCACCGACCACGGTGGTGGGCGGGTCGCGCCGGGCCTGCTGGTTCTTGCGGCGAAGATCGTCGAGCAGTTCGGGGTGGGCAACGAGGAGCGCCGGGCCCAGGTCGAGGCTGCGCGGCGGGCGGGCAAGCGAACCGTCGACGTGTCGATGCTGTTCCCTTCCGGATCTCATGCCCAGGTCGCGCTGATGGCCGACCAGCTCGACGAGGCAGACGCGAGTTGCCGGCGCGGTGAGCTGCTGACGCCTCCATCGACGCCGGAGGTGGTCCGCTTCCGCCGCTGGTACACCGACGAGATCGTCCGCCAGCTCTCGGGCCAAGCCGCCACCTCCTGGCCCTACGGGGTCGACGAACCCGCGCCGTCCGGGGGAACGAACCTGGACGCCGACCGCAGATGACACGACAGCTGCGGCCGCTCAGCATCGCCGTCATCGTGGTGATGCTGGTGATCACGGGAGTCGGGGCCTGGGTCACCCGCGTCGCGGTACGCGATCAGGAGCGTCGTCTGCTCAAGGAGCGCACCAACGAGGTCGGACTCGTGCTGGACTCCTCCATCAGCGCGTTGCCGGTTCCGTTGCAGGTGCTGGGCGGAGTTCTGCGTGCCACCCACGAGTCGCCCATTGCGTTCGAGCGGGCGAGCGCCGCGGCCGAGACCGGCTCGACCCAGCAGGTGACCTTCGCTCTGATCCGCAAGACGCCGACCGGATTTGTCGTCGCGATGGCGGAGGGCGCCGGCCTGCACAAGGGTGAGGTGGTCACCGGGCCCCGAGCGCGCGCCTTCGAGCAGGCGCTGACCACGACACAGCTGGTGCCGACGGCGGTTATCGGGCACGGTGCGACCCGCGCGCTCGGCTTCGCGCTGGGCCCTCCGGTCGCACCCGCGGGGACGGTGCTCTACCGCGAGGACCTGCTCGGTCCGATCGGAGCGCCGAGGTCGGCCGGCGCCGCGCCCTTCAGCGAGTTGCGCGTCGTCATCTATGCCGCTCCGCGACCGATCCGGCGCGATGTCCTTGCAGAGACCACTAGCACGCTGCCTCTCACCGGGCTGGTCCACACCGAGCCACTGATGGCGGGCTCCACGACCTGGACGCTGCAGGCGTCAGCCAAGCACCCGCTGGTCGGGGGCGCGACCTCGGCGGCACCGTGGATCGTCCTTGGCGGCGGCGTGCTGGTGACCGCTCTCATGGCGGTGGTCGTCGAGATCGAGAGCCGGCGCCGGCGGTCGGCGCTCGCGCTGTACGACACCGAGCACCGAGTCGCCGAGGCGCTGCAGCTCAGCCTGCTGCCGACGCTGCCGGTCGTGCCCGGTCTGGGCCTGGCCGCGCGGTACCTGCCCGGCTCGGCTCACCAGGAGATCGGCGGCGACTGGTTTGACGTGTTCGCACTCGATGGCGAACGAACGGGCATCGTGATCGGCGATGTCGTCGGCCACGACATCGCGGCCGCCGCGGCGATGTCGAAGTTGCAAGCGTCACTTCGCGCCTACGCGTCGAGTGGCGCGCGCCCGTCCGAAGTCCTCGACCGCCTCGACGACCTGGTGTCGAGCTTCGAGATCTCCGAGCTGGTGACCGTCTTCTACGGCGTACTCGGCCCTCCGGACGCGGACGGCGAGCGGCTGCTGTCGTTCGCGAACGGCGGGCACCTGCCGCCGTTCGTCCGGCGGCCCGACGGCACCGTCGACGAGCTGGCCGCCGGCGGGTCGCTCGTGCTCGGTGCTCCGGTCGCCACCCCGACCAGGCGCGCGGAAGCCGAGTACCGGGTTGCAGCAGGTTCGATCCTGCTGCTGTTCACCGACGGTCTCCTGGAAGTGCCGGGAGTGTCGCTGTCCGACTCGTTGGCCGAGCTCCGCGCCTTGGTCGAAGGCGCATCGGACGACCTCGATGCGGACTCGCTGTGCGCGTTGGTGCTCGAGGGCGTGGACCCGGATCGTCTTCGCGACGACATCGCGATCCTGTGCATCAGTGTCGACGAGATCTCACGTGCGCCGCGGGTCGGTGTGGTGGAGACGCCGACGAACGTCACGGCGTCAGCTGTCGAACCAGGTCCCGTGACCGCGACCTTGACCGAGTGACGGCTGCGAATCCGGTTCGTCGACGTTTACAAGTTTCACCCAAATGCCTTGCGGTTGTTGAGGTTTGACGTCGTGCCCATGCGGGCAGCAACCGGGTATCGCCTCCGCGTGTGCGAGGCCGCGATCCGGGAGTGCACATGGGTATCGGAGTGGGTCTGTTCTTCATCGCGCTTGGCGCCGTCCTGACCTTCGCGTTACACGCGACTGTCAACGGCGTGAACCTTCAGATGGTTGGCGTGATCCTCATGGCGGTGGGCGCCGTAGGGATCGTCCTCGACCTCGTGATGTTTGCCCCGCGCCGTCGTTCGGTCCAAACCGTCGAGCGGGTTCCCTACTCGCAGTACGACGACGGCACGACGCGCGTCACGCACGTCGAGTCCTGACCTCCACCGGAACGGCGATCAGCTCGCCAGTGCCGCCTCGGTGACCGTGAGCGGCAGTGGCGCCGGCATCCCGAGGTGGTAACCCTGGCCGAAGCGGACACCGAGCGCCTTCAATGCATCGAGTTCGTTCGCGGTCTCGATGCCTTCCGCCACGATGCCGGCGCCGATCTCGGCGCCGAAGGCCAGCAGCGAGGCGGCGAGTGCACGCCGGGCGGGGTCGTCGTCGATGCCTCGGGTGATCCCGAGATCGAGCTTGATGAGGTCCGGCCGGAGGTTGAGGATGTGCCGGAGACTGGCGAAGCCGGCTCCCGCGTCGTCGACCGCTAGCCGCACCCCGCTCGCACGGAGCACGCGCAGCGCGCCGACGACCTCCTCGTAGTTGTCCACGCTTTCGTGCTCGGTGAGCTCCACCACGATGCGGTGCGCCGGTACGCCGCCGAGCAGCCGCTGCAGCTGCGGCGACAGGACCGCCGCCGGCGAGACGTTCACCGACAGGTAGGCGCCGGCCGGAAGGTCGTGCAACCGGCCGAGAGCGGCGCTGATCGCGGCCAGCTCGAGGTCGAGGCCGAGGTCCTCGGCGGCAGCGTCGGCAAACCAGACGTCCGGGGTCGGGTTGGGGTGGCCGGGGAACCGGGCCAACGCCTCGGCTCCGACGATGCGCCCGTTGTCGAGCGCCATGATCGGCTGGAACACCATCGAGATGCGCTGCCGGTCGAGTACGTCGAGCACGCGTTGCCGGCGTTGCGCCGCCACGGATGTGGCCGCCAGCCGCGCCGAGTGCCGGTCGGTGACATCGCTGAGGCACGTGACGACCGCCTCGACGCGCCCGTCCGGTCCGATTGCCGGTGCCGTGCTGAACGACATCCAGGTCGGCTCACCGGTTCCCTTGTCGACCCCGACGACCAGCTCGCGCTGCGGTTGGCCGGTCGCAAACGTCGCCTGGGGCGGGGTCAGGTCGGTGCCGCTCCACCGGCTGCCGTCGGCGTGCAGCAGCCGGCTGCGGAACGCGTCCAGGGCGGCTCCGCCGGCGAGCTCCGCCTCGCTCAGACCGAGGATCGTGCGGGCGGCGTGGTTGTAGGCGAGGAACTTGCCGTCCCGGTTCTGCATGTACACGCCGTCGATCATGTGGTCGAGCAGAGTGGTCTGCAGGCGCTCGAGCTCGTCGGCTCGATCGAGCTGGCGGCGCAGTCGCTCGCCGGTGGTGCGGTACTGCCGCACGAGCATCAACGCGGCGAGGACGTCAAGACCGGCCACGACGGCGATCGCGGCCATGGCGACGCCCGGATCCGTGCCGACCCCGACCGCCGCCACCGCGACGAGCACCACACTGAGGACGAGAACCGCGATCGAGGTCCCCGTACCGTGCAGCGGCTGACCTGGTGTCCGCCGGTGCACGTCGGTCGCTGCGTCCGGATCCTGCCCGCTCATCTCGACAACCGCCCGAGTGCTGCGCACGCCGACTGGATTCCGGCCACGGCGGCGCGACCGGCGTGCGGTTTCCCGTTGGGTATCGGACTGCGAGATCGGGCGCTTGACCCTCCGGCCGGGGGCCTTCGTCGGCCTACCGGCGCGTCCCTGCCGTGCGGCTCAGGCCGACTCGGAATGCCGGGCGGGTGTCCGGTGCTCGCACGGCAGGACCAGCTCCGTGCCCCAGACGCCGAAGTCGCTGGTCCCGAACTCCTCGAGCTCGGCGCACCAGCCGCAGAACCACACCAGTGCCACGCCGTGCTCGCAGCACTCGGGGCACAGCTCGGCGTCGATGCGACGGGTCTTTCTGGCCATCCGAGCAATGTACCGAGGCAGGCGCGGGATTCCGCGGACATCCACGCGCGCGCGGCGGATAGGTTCGGGAGACGGTCGGAGCCGAACGACGGAGGCGTTGGGAGATGACCCGCGATTGCGCTGCGGTGGTGATCGGCGCGGGAGTGGTCGGCTGCAGCATCGCGCTGGCGTTGGTGCGCGAGGGCCTTCCGGTGACCGTCGTCGACCGCGAAGGCGGACCCGGGCTGGGTTCGACCAGCGCATCCTCGGCCATCGTGCGGCTGAACTACTCGACCTTCGCCGGAGTGGCTGTGGCGTGGGAGGCGCAACACGAGTGGGAACGCTGGCCCGACATGATCGGCGTACCAGACCCGTCCGGCTTCGCCCGCTACCACAACACGGGCATGCTCTTCCTCGACACCCCTGGGTACGACGCGGACCTCGTCTGCACCCACTTCGACCGGCTCCGCGTTCCGTACGAGCGGCTGGATGCGGCGCAGCTGGGCGAACGCTTTCCCTACCTGTCCGCGGCCGCATACCACCCGCCGCGGCTGCCGTCGGACGAGCAGTTCTGGGCGGAGTCGAGCCGGACGCTCGGCGCCCTTTACATGCCACGAGGGGGATACGTCGACGACCCGAGCCTGGCCGCGCGCAACCTCTGGACGGCGGCGGAGGCGGCCGGGGCCCAGGCGCGGTTCCGGTGCGCCGTGACCGCGATCGAGACCGACCCGGCCGGTGTCGTCGGTGTCGCGCTCGACGACGGCACTGCGGTTGACGCCGGCATCGTCGTCAACGCTGCCGGTCCGCACTCCGGCGCGATCAACGCGCTCGCCGGCGTGCTCGAGGAGTTCCGGGTCCGCACCAGGCCGATGCGCCAGGAGGTGCACACCGTCGACGCACCGCCGGAGCTCGGCGGCGATCCGGGTCCGGCGGTCGGCGACGGCGACCTCGGGACGTACTTCCGCTCAGCACCCGGCGGCCGAATGCTGGTCGGTGGCGTAGAGGCCGAGTGCGACCCCATGGAGTGGCTCACCGATGCCGATGACTACGACGTGCATCCGAGCCCGGCGGCGTTCGAGCGTTACACCCTGCGGCTGGCCCGGCGGGTGCCGTCGGTCACGGTTCCGCACCGGCCCACCGGGCACGCCGGGGTCTACGACGTGTCCGACGACTGGATTCCGATCTATGACAAGACCGGGCTGCCCGGGTACTTCGTCGCCATCGGCACCAGCGGCAACCAGTTCAAGAACGCACCGGTGATCGGCTCGCTGCTCGCCGCCATCGTTCGCGACTGGCTGGCGGGCGGTGACCACGACGTCCGTTCCGTGCACTGGCGCGCGCCGATCACCGGCTCGGAGGTTGATCTCGCGCATTACTCGCGGCTGCGGTCGCCCAACACCGACAGCTCGAACTCGGTGTTCGCCTGAGCGCATCGGGTGTCGCACCCGAGCATGCGTTCGGGCGATCCGGCCGGTTCGCCCGAACGGGCTAAAGGCCGGGCCTTGGGTCGTCCGACATACCTACGGTGAAGCGCGTTCCGCGCGTCGAGTCGGTAGCGGAGGTCTTCCACAGCCCGCGCTCGGCGGTAGGCCAGGTGGCACTGGGTCGCGCCATGCTGCTCACCTGCGGCGTCATCGTGGGTACGACGATCTGGTCGCTGCACCCGACCAGGACCACTCCATACGCGCTGCTCGTCGTCAGCCTGGGCATGCTCGCGGTGTTCCTCTTCACGCCGTACCTGCCGTGGCGGGACGAGCCGTCGCGGATGCCGTTGATCTATCCGGTCAGCGTCCTGGCCGCGCTGACCGCGCTCGGCATCGCCGACGATGGCGCGGCGCTCGCCTACACCGGCTTCATCAACCTCTGCTTCGTCTACGTCGGGTTGACCCAGCCGCCGTTCACCAGCGTTGCGCTCGCTCCAGTCGCGTCTGCGGTCTGGCTGGTCGCCCAGGACTCCTGGTCGGCACTGGTCGCGATCCGGCTGGTGATCGGCGTGCTGATCTGGGTCCTCGTCGGCGAGCTGCTGTCCTTCCGCAGCGAGCGAGCCGCGCGTGACCGGCTGGTGCTCGCCCGGCACGCGCACATCGACTCCCTCACCGGCCTGATCAACCGTCGCGCGCTCGACAACCGGCTCACGACGGCGCAGGTCGGCGACACGATCGTGATGTGCGACCTCGACCACTTCAAGGCACTCAACGACCGTGAGGGCCACGCGGCGGGCGACCGGGTGCTCGCCGACTTCGGCGCATTGCTCACCGCGTCTCTGCGCGGCGAGGATGCGGCCGGCAGGTACGGCGGCGAGGAGTTCGTCCTGCTGCTGGCCGGGACCTCGCCCGAGGCGGCACTCGACGTGTTGATCCGGATGCGGATCCGCTGGGCGTCGATGCATCCGGGTCTCACGTTCTCGAGCGGCATCTCTGCGGTGACCGACTCGACGCCGGTGACGATCGCGCTGACGGCTGCCGACGAGGCGCTGTACACGTCGAAGCAGGCCGGCCGCAACTGCGACCACATCAGCTACCAGCAGATCGTCCGCGGCAACTAGCACCGCCGGCCGGTCCGGCCGATGCCCGGCGGTGCGTCAACTGCCCGTAGTACGGTGCGGCGATGCAGCCTCGCCGCCGCCTCGTCGCCGTCCTCGCCGGGTTTGCCGCCGCCGGATCCGGGCTCGCGCTCGTCCCGCTCGGCTCGACCGCGGCGGCCGCCGGCAGCTTCTGCTCGGTGAACTACACAGCCGGTACGACGATCACCTGGACCGGCAAGGGGGACGGCCACAGCTGGACCGATGCGTCGAACTGGTCGCCGAACACCGTGCCCGACCGCCACCAGACGACCGCGACGTACCAGACCCAGTACGTCTGTATCGGGGACGGCAAGGGCAGCAAACCCGCCGACGTCACGATCGGCGGCACCGATGCGTTTCACATTGCCGGAGTCGATGTCGGCGACGGCGCGACCCTCACGATCAAGCCCGGCGGGCGGTTGTTCCTCGGTGCGGCGACCGGTGACAAGACGGTTGCCTCCTCGGTCGACAAGCGCAGCACGCTTGACCTCGACGCCTCGACGCTCGGCGGCAACGCCACGCTGACCGTGCACGGCACCATGAAGTGGACCGGCGCGAAGGTCAAAGGCCACAAGCTGTTTGCGACTCAGACCTCGTCGGAGTGCGTGTTCGACCCGTCGACCAAGGGCTGCCCGGGCGACACCAAGCCGGGCGGCGGGGCGACCGTGATCGCGGCGGGCGGCAAGCTGCTCGTCAACGGCACGTCGTTCGGTGGCACGGAGCTCACCGCCTCGCGGGTCATCACACTGTTCGGATCCGCCACGTTCTCGGGCAACGGCTACGTCTCGATGGGCAACCACACCGAGCTGTTCGCGGAGCCGAAGAGCACGCTGCGGTTCGACGGCACCGGTGGGATCTACCGCGAGGTGGCCGGCAGCGTGGCCACCTCCCCGATCGTGATCGAAGAAGGCAACCTGGTCCGGGACGGCGGCGGCACCAACACGGTCGTGGTCGGCGTACCCGTGAGCTTCGGTTCGCGGCATCCGTCGTTCTCGGTGCTGCGCGGAGCGATCGTGATCAACCGCAACGCCGTGCCGAAGTCACCGGTGCACCGCGGCGGGCAGATCGGAGTCGGCAGCTGTGCTCCCGTGACGCTGGTGCTGTGCAAGCAGCCGGAGGCGACCGCCGCCGCGCCGGAAGGGGTGGTGCTCGCGACCTCGAGCGAGGCCGGCTCCCCGAAGGTGAACCACGTCGGGCTGAAGCTGCGGCCCGCTCCGGCTACCCTGCACGGTCACCGGACTCTGGGCCGTGCGGTCGAGGTCAGCGCCGCGACTGCGCACACGACGCACTCGACGCACTTGACGTTCGACTTCGACGCGACCACGCCCGGCGTGACGTCGAAGACCTCGCCGATCGTCTACCGCAACTCGCACAAGATCACCTTGTGCCGGGTGCACGGGCTGACAGCGAAGAACACCTCCTGCATCTTCTTCGTGAAGCACCTGCATGGCGGCGCGGCGACCAAGGGCGACCTCGAGCTCATGGTCATCACGATCCAGCCGGACGCGAAGTGGGTCGTCGCGCGCTGATCGGAGCGGTCTACTCGGAAAGCCGACCGGGCAGAAGCGACGGCTGCCTGACCTCGCGCTCGATCCAGCGCCGGGTCGGCTGGGGAAGTCGTGCCAAGAGCCAGTCCCGTTCGGCGTCGCGCAGCTTCAACGGGCTGCGGATCTTCTGGTAGCGAGCGGCGAGAACCGAGTCCTTCATCGGCCCGCCGCGCGCGGCGTCGGCGCGCAGCTCCTCGCGGTCGATGATCGGTACCCAGACCATCTCGAGATCGACGTACTGCGTGGTGAGACCCGGATCGCGCCAGTGCGGTCGGTCGCTGCGGTCGAAGCGGTAGATGAACCCGGCCGCCCAGATGCCCGGCCGCCACATCTCGCTGTGGTCTCCGGTCTGCCACAGGAAGGCGAGGTCGCCCTCGTGCACCTCGTTGCGGTTGACGTCGACCGACCACCTCCGGGGCGCTTCGGCGTTGGTCAGTCGGTGAATCGCGACCGTCTGCCGGACGTCCGGGTCGCCGGCAGGGAACACGAAGGCATTCACGATCCGCTCACCTCACGCAGCAACAGCTTCCAGTGCGCGGCGCGTGAGCACTCGGGCCAGGTGTCGCCGGTAGTCCTGGTCGGCGTGCATGTCGGTCACGGGCTCGGTGCCCTCGTGGGCGACCGCCGCGGCCTGCGCGGGCGAGGCGCCACCGGCGAGGGCGGCTTCCGTCGCCGTCGCGCGCAGTGGGCGGCTCCCCATGTTCGCGAGCGCAACCCGGCCGCCGGTGGTAGCGATGCCGACGATCGCCCAGTCGTTGGCGCGGCGCACGAACTTCTCGTAGTGCGCCTTGGCTCCCGGGTTCCGGGGAATGCGGACCTCGACCAGCATCTCGTCGGACCGCAGCGCGGTCTCGAAGTAGCCGAGGAAGAACTCCGTCGCCGGCACCGAGCGCCGGCCGCCAGGACCCTGCAGCACCAGGGTCGCGTCCGCCGCGAGGACCGCGGCGGGTAGGTCCGCAGCGGGGTCCGCGTGCGACACCGAGCCGCCGATCGTGCCGCGATGCCGGATCTGCGGGTCGCCGACATGGGCCGCGGTCAGCGGGATGAGCGGCGCCTCGGCCCGCAACAGGTCTGAGCCGACCAGGTCGCAGTGCCGGGTGAGCGCACCGATCGCAACGTCGTCGCCCTCGGTCCGGATGTACGCCGCGTCGCGCACCGGACGGACGTCGATCAGCACCGACGGGAAGGCCAACCGCAGCTTCATCATCGGAATCAACGAGTGGCCGCCGGCGATGAGCTTCGCGTCGTCCCCGTGCTCGGCGAGCAGGGCAACCGCTTCCTCGACCGATCCGGCGCGGACGAGGTCGAAGGCCGGCGGGATCATCGTGCCGCCAGCTGTTCGGCAGCGGTCAGAACCGAGCGCACGATGTTGTGATAGCCGGTGCAGCGGCAGATGTTGCCTTCCAACCCTTCCCGTACCTCCTGCTCGCTCGGGTGCGGGTTCTCGCCCAACAGCGAGACCGCTGCCATCACCATGCCCGGCGTACAGAACCCGCACTGCAGACCGTGCTCCGCGCGGAACGCGGCCTGCACGGGATGCATGTCGGCGCCGTCGGCGAGGCCTTCGAGCGTTGTCAC
Source organism: Mycobacteriales bacterium (assembly GCA_035504215.1). Lineage (NCBI taxonomy): Bacteria > Bacillati > Actinomycetota > Actinomycetes > Mycobacteriales > Mycobacteriales bacterium. The sequence continues at coordinate 12,128 of DATJSI010000068.1, read as the reverse complement.
CGCGGCACCATCCGCCCGCGCGGCCAGCTCCGTGCACGACTTGACCGACTCGCCGTCGACGAGAACGGTGCACGCGCCGCACGACGTCGTGTCGCACCCGACGTTGGTCGCTTTCAGACCGCACACGTCGCGGAGGTAGTGAACGAGCAACAGCCGTGGCTCGACGTCATCGGTGCGGGTCGTGCCGTTGACCGTGATCGAGACGTTCATCGGTTGTCCTTTGCGGCTGAGATTGCGTGCCAGACACGCATTGGGCTGGTCGGCATGTCGATGTGGCGGACGCCGAGGTGGGCGACCGCGTCGATGACCGCGTTCTGCACCGCGGGCGTCGCACCGATCGTGCCCGCTTCACCGATTCCCTTTGCCCCCAACGGGTTGTACGTCGTCGGTGTCTCTGTCGTGACGAGCTCGAAGCTCGGCAGCTCGGTCGCGGTGATGATCGGGTAGTCCGCGAACGTGGTCGTGGTCGGGTTGCCGTCCTCGTCGTAGAGAACCTCCTCGACCAGTGCTTGCGCGGCCCCCTGGGCCAGGCCGCCGTGTCGCTGGCCCTCCGCGAGCAGCGGGTTGACAAGAGTGCCGGCGTCGTCGAGGGCGATCAGGCGGGTGAGCACCGCCTTGCCGGTCTCGACGTCGACCTCCGCGACCGCGATATGGGCGCCGAACGGGTAGGTCGCGCCCGGCGCGCTGAAGACGGTGCGTACCTTCAGCGGCTCCTTCTCGGCGAGTGCAGCCCAGGTGACCCTCGCGCTCGGGTCACCGCGTACGGCGAGCCCGGCGATGTCCAGGTCGACGACCAGGTCCTCCGGTGCAACCTCCAACTCATCCGAGGCGCGCCGGCGGGCCACCTCGATCAGCTCGAGCGCGGCCTGGCGCACCGCCGCGCCACCCTGCTGGAGGCTGCGCGACCCACCGGTGCCGCCACCCTCGGGTACCAGGTCGGTGTCGCCCCACTTGACGGTGATGTTCTCGACCGGGATGCCCAGCTCGTCGCTGGCGAGCATTGCCCAGACGGTTGCGTGCCCTTGGCCGTGCGGCGAGGTGCCGGTGAGGATCGTCGCGGTGCCATCCGGGTGGATCTCGACCGTCGCGTTCTCGGACGGCGGCCCGGACTCGTCGCCGCCGCCGGTGATCTCGACGTAAACGCTCAGGCCGATGCCGAGCTGCTTGGTGTCACCGCGTTCGCGCCGCAGCGCCTGCTCGCGCCGCAGCCCCTCGTAGCCGGCCGCGGCCAGGATGGTCTCGAGCGCCATCGGGTAGTCGCCGGAGTCGTACAGCGCGCCGCCCTTGGTGGACAGCGGCTCGGTGAAGGCGGGCAGCAGGTTGCGGCGGCGTACCGCCGCCGGGTCCATGCCGATCTCGGCGGCGAACAGGTCCATCGCCCGCTCGATGACGGCGGTGGCCTCGGGACGCCCGGCGCCGCGATAGGCGCCGAGCGGCGTGGTGTTGGTCACCACGCTCACGAACGACAGCTCGACCCGGTCGATGTCGTAGACCGCAGGCGCCATCAGCAGGGTCAGGCTGGGCAGCACCGCGCCGAACCGCGGGTAGGCGCCGCTGTCCTGCAGCACGTGCAGCTTGTACGCCTTGACGTTGCCGTCCCGGTCACCGCCGATGCTCACGGTCTGGACCTGCGCCCGGCCGTGGGTCATCCCGACCATGTTCTCGGAGCGGGTCTCCGCCCAGGTGGTCGGGCGGCCGAGCCGGCGCGCGGCCCAGCCGACCAGTGCCGCCTCCGGGTCCGCACCGAACTTGGCGCCGAACGCCCCGCCGACCGCCGGAGTGATGACGCGAACCTGCTCGAGCGGGAGCCCGAGCATCTCGCCGACGGACTGCTGGGTGCTCTGCGCGCCCTGGTTCGGGATCCAGGTCGTCAGCCGCCCGTCCGCCCAGACCGCTGCCGCGCTTCGGCTCTCCAGCGGCGCAACGGCCACTCGCTGGTTGAGGACCTCCTGCGTGATCACCACCTCGCAGTCGGCGAACAGGTCGGCCTGCTCATCGGTGTCGCGGCGGAGGACGACGTTGTCCTCCATCGCGGGGAAGAGCAGCGAGTCGCCGGTCAGCGCGTCCTTCGGATCGATCACCGGGGGCAACGGCTCGTAGTCGACCTCGACCAGCTCGGCGATGTCCTCGCCGCTGTAGCGGCCCTCGTGCACGACGATCGCGACCGGTTCTCCCACGAAGCGGACCCGATCGGTGGCCAGCAGCGGCTGCGCGACCTGCTCCGGGTACATCGGCAGCATCGGCTTCTGGGCGGGTACGTCGGTGAGGTCCTCGGCCGTGAAGACGGCGACGCAGCCGTCGGCGGCGAGCGCCGCCGAGGTGTCGATCGAGGTGATCCGGGCATGTGCGATCGGTGCGCGGACGAAGGTGATCCTGGCTGCGTTCGCGAGTCGTTCGTCGACCAGGTCCTCGGTGTAGACCGCGCCGGTCGTCAGGAACTCCGGGTCCTCGACCCGGCTGACCCGGGTGCCGAGAATGCTGCCGCGGGGCGGGCCCACGGTCGTCATGCCCGCCGTGCCGGAGGTCTGTCCATGCCGGTCCCTTCGATGGCAGTCGCAGGCCCTTCGATCCGGCGGCCTGCGACCTGATGAGCGCCCCGGCGCCCTGTGCGTGACATTAGTAGAGCGCGGACATATAACCGGACGGGGCAGGGATCTTCCGGAGGTGGCAGGCCCGCTGAGTCGCATCAGTCTCCCCGCGCTCGTCGGATCGACCTTTGCCGCCCTGGTCGTCGCCGGTTGCGCGCCGACCGCTTCGACCGGCGCGCGGCCGGGTGGCGGGACATTGCCGGCCGGCGGCTCGGCCGGGTCCGCCTCTGTGGTCGGGCCGGACAGGCATCCGGGTCGCAATCCCGCGGTTCCCCGGCCCGCGCACACGATCGTCGTGATGATGGAGAACCACGGCTACTCGCAGATCATCGGCAACCCGCAGGCGCCGTACCTCACTGGGCTCGCCCGCAAAGGCGCATCCTTCACCCACTCGCTCGCGATCACCCATCCGAGCGAGCCGAACTACCTCGCGTTGTTCTCCGGCTCGACCCATGGGGTCACGAGCGACTCGTGCCCGCACACCTTTGCCGGACGCAACCTCGGCTCCGAGCTGCGTGCCGCCGGCAAGCGGTTCGTCGGGTACGCCGAGAGCCTCCCGCACGCCGGCTATACCGGCTGCTACGTCGGCGTCTACGCGCGCAAGCACGTCCCGTGGGTCAACTTCTCCGACCTGCCCGCGTCGACGAATCAGCCGTTCCGTGCGTTTCCGAAGCGGTTCGCGAAGCTGCCGGCGCTGTCGTTCGTGATCCCGAACCTCAACCACGACATGCACAACGGCACGATCGCGCAGGGTGACAGCTGGCTGCGGACCCACCTGGGCCGCTACATCCACGCCGCGATGCACCACAACGGGCTGGTGATCATCACGTGGGACGAGAACGAGGACGTGGTGCCGAACCAGATCCCCACGATCATGGTCGGCGCCGGCGTCAAACCAGGCAAGTACGCCGAGCGCATCGACCACTACCGCGTGCTGCGGACGCTGGAGGCGGCCTATGGCCTGCATCCGCTGGGCGAGAGCAAGCACCGCAGGCCGATCACGAACATCTGGCGCCGTGCCGGTACGAAGTCAGCCGGTGCCTAGTCAGACGAAGCGCTTGATCAGGGCGCCGGTCGAGTAGTGCAGCTCGGCGAGGGAGTTGTTCGCCGGGCTCACGACCCAGATGTGCGTGCCGAGGAACGCCAGGCCGGTCGGGTTGGCGAAGTGCGGGTTCGGCTTGTTCGTATTGCACTCGTACCAGTCGCCGTCGGCTGTCTTGGTCTCGACCTTGGTCACCATCGGGCTCGACCCCGGCGGGCTGACCACGAAGACCTGCTTGCCGTGCCCGGCCACTACGGTCGGGCCGTCGAAGCCGTAGTTCGCGTTGTTGCTGGAGTTCGTGATCACCTGCACGAGCTTCCCGTCCGTCCGCAGCTCGGTCACGGCGTTGCTGGCCTGGTCCGACACCCAGATCCGGCCGCCGGCATACGCGATCCCGGCCGGTGTCGCGAAGCCGTCGGCCTTCGCGGCGACCCGCCGCACGAAGGTCCCAGTGGCCAGCCGGAACGCGCTCACCGACCCGCCCTGGTTGGCGACCCACACCGTGCCGGCGTGAACCGCCAGCGCGATCGGGTGGTCGAGCCGCAAGCCCGACGCGGTGTGGTTCGAGACCACGCGCACGAGATCGCCGGTCGCGGCGTCGATCACGGTGACCGTGTTGCTGGACCGGCTGGCGACGACGACATCGGCGCCCGCCACGGTGATCGCGACCGGGTCGTGCAGCCGGTATCTGGAGCCGCGCACCACGCGGACCAGCGCGCCGTTGCTCGCACGGAGCTCGGTGACCCGGCCGGCCCGGCTCAACACCCAGACCCGGCCGCCGGCCGCGGCGATCGCGTCCGGCCGGCCGAACCGGTACTTCGCCGCGGCGAGGACACCGAGCGGCGCTCCGCCGGCACCGGCCATCGTGACCGAGTTGCCGTCCCGGTTGGCGATCCAGAGCCGGCCGCCGGCCGCGGCGATCGCCGCCGGCCGGTCGAAGTGGTAGCTCGGGGCGGCGCCGACGGCGTCGCTCGCGCTGACCGCCGCCGAGGTCGAGGCCGCCAACGTGGCCAGGCCCAGCAGCCTCGCTGCTCGGGCCGCCGCCGTACGACCGGGCTTTCGCGATCGACTCATCTGCCCACCCCGTCGGTGTGTCGTGACCGGTCAGATCACGGTACGGCGGCGCGGAGCACCTGGTGAGCCGCCGCGCGGGTGATGCCCGCCGGTCAGCGGGCCGGCCGGTCGGCGCGGACGCAGGTCAGATCCGGCCGCGAACAACGACCAGCGGGTCGAGGTCGTTCGCGGCGAGCAACGTCTCCGGGGCGACCGCCGTCATCCAGTCGAAGACATCGAAGCTGGCACCCTCCAGCGCGCGTTCGAGCATCGCCGCCTCGAGCACCCGGCCGGGGGAGTAGCGCGCCCACCGGTCCACGTAGCGCCCTTCGAGCACGCGGTACGACCGGCCGTCCTCGATCCCGAGCACGTAGGCGGCCAGCTGGCCGTCGAGGCGCAGGGTGGCCAGCCGCAGCCGGCCGCTGGCCGCGAGCGCAAGTACGCGCCGGTGCCAGAGCCGGCGCCGGTCGGGCTGGTCGAGCGGGCTCAACCGGCCGCCGGCGTGGTCGCGGTCGCGGCAGATACTTTCGAGCAGCGGGAGCGCGGTGGTGATCTCCGGGCCTTCACCGGTCACGTCGATCGCCCATTCGAGCCCGTCGGCCTTCATGCGGTTGCGCGCCTTGCGCAGCGTTCGCTCGACGCCGTGGCTCATTCCGATGCCGTTCGGATGCCCGGCACTGACCACGGGCACGGGCTGGTGCTCGATGGTCAGCCCGATCGGCAGCTCGCGCAGGAGGGATGCGAGAGCCGGGCTCTGCCCAACCGGTCCGAGGGTGAAGTCCCGAGGGGCTCCGAGCAGTGCATCGGCGAGCGCGATCCCGAGCTCGGTGGCGGCCGTCTCATCGACCGCGAGCAGCGCACCGCGATGCCCTTCAGCGGTGCCGGCAAGCGTGGTCCGGCACAGGGTGCCGGGTACGTCGAGCAGGACCGCCGCCGCCACCAGCCGGTCGCCCGCCGTCACACCGACCATCCACGGCTGCTCGTCGGCCGCCGGCTTGACCACGCTCGCGGCCAGCCAGGGCCAGCGGGCGGTGACCGGCGTGCCGGGAACGCTCTCCGCGAGGATGGCCAGCCGAGACGCCTCGGCGACGACCGTCGTCACGCCGTACTTCACGTGACGCTGGAGGACGGGCGCAGCATGCAGGCTGCGTCCAGGTGCGGTCATGGGCTATGCCCCTACTTTCAGGTCGGCGGTGTCGAGAGTGGCCTCGTAGGTGCACAGCCACGCCTCGAACTCGGCGACCGGCAGTGCCTGGCTGAAATAGAAGCCCTGAGCCTCGTCGCACCCGGCGTCGCAGAGCCGGCGTGCGGTGATCTCGTCCTCGACCCCTTCGGCCACCATGCGCAGACCGAGGGAGTGAGCGAGGTCGATCGCGGACTGGACGATGGCGAGCGATCGCTCGTCGGCGCCCATCGTCGCGATGAACGACCGATCGAGCTTGAGCTCATCGATCGGGAGCTCGCGCAGGTAGGCGAGCGAGGAGTAGCCGGTTCCGAAGTCGTCGACGGCGACCTGGATGCCGATCCGGCGCAGCTCGTCGAGGATGTGCCGCGCACGGTCGCGGTCGCTCATGATCACGTCTTCGGTGATCTCGAGGATCAGCAAGGAGGAGTCGAGACCGCGTTCCACCAGCATGCGCTCGAGCCGCTGCGGCAGCTCGATGTCGACCAGCGAGGACGGGGACAGGTTGACCGCGACCGGCAGGTTGGTGCCGTTGGCCACCCACGACTGGACCTGGTCGAGGGACTGCTCGAGCACCGCGACCGTCATCTCGTGCATCAGGCCGGAGTCCTCGACCAGCGGCAGGAACGACGCCGGCAGCAGCAGCCCCTTGGTCGGGTGGTTCCAGCGCACCAACGCCTCGACCGACAGAACGCGGAAGCTGCTGGCGTCTACCTTCGGCTGGTAGTGCATGGTCAGCTGGCGGTCGACGATCGCCGTACGCAGATCGTCGATGAGGTGGAGCCGGTCGCGCCCGTCGACGTCGTCGCCGGTCCGCGAGAAGACGCTGTAGCCGGTGCGCTGCGACTTCGCGCGGTACATCGCGATGTCGGCGTGCCGAAGCAGCGAGGACATCTCGAGGCCGTGGTCGGGTGCGATCGCGACGCCGATGCTGCCCGTCATCCGCACGCACACGTCCTCGAGCCCGAACGGCATTGACAGTGCCTCGCGGATGTCGAGTGCCACTCGCTCGGCGAGGGTCTGGTCGGCGTGCAGCAGGAAGACGGCGAACTCGTCGCCGCCGAGGCGAACCATGAGCGAGTCGCTGGCGGGCACGGTGTCGGTGATGCGGCGCGCGACCAGCCGCAGCAGCTCGTCGCCGGCGTGGTGGCCGAGGCTGTCGTTGACCTCCTTGAACCGGTCGAGGTCGAGGAGCAACAACGCGGCTTGCACGTCCGGCTCGCAGAGCACCTGCTCCGAGCGGATGTAAAGCGCGCGCCGGTTGCCGAGCTCGGTGAGGTCGTCGGTCAAGGCGAGCTGATGGCTGTCCGCGAGGTTGGACGCTTCCTTGAAGGTGACGAGCAGCCGGACCAGCGCGACGACGATCGTGGCGGCCGCGAGGCCGACGGCGACCGGGTGGATCTTGCCGTACACCAGCAGGGCGAGCGCGGTGAGAGTCGACACGACGGGTACGGCGAGCAACGACCAGCCGGACAAGCGAAGACCCGCGAGTCGGTCCGGCCAGCCGGGCGCCATCGCCATGATCATCGTTCCGGTCACCCACAGGGCGTCGTTGAGGCCGCCCGGCTGGTACGAGTTGTGCGCGGTCAGGACGGTGTAGACGCCGTCCGCCACGAGAAAGCAGAGCAGGCCGCAGGCCAGGAGCCACATGCCGACCGGCGGGCGCCAGTGGTACAGCGAGAGCGTCGCGACCAGCGTCAGTAACAGCACGAGGTCGAGGAGCGGATAGGCGGTCGTGGTGATGACGGCCGCGGTGCTGCCGGTGGTGGTCGACAGCACCGGGCCGAGAATGGCGGCCGCGGCGCCTGCCGTCGCGGCTAGGCCTCCGACGATTCCATCGAGCCAGAGGCTGAGGCTGAAGCGCTTGAAGTGCTCCCGGACCATGAGCACGAGCGCGATGAACGCGCAGGGGATGAAGCTGAGGAACAGCGCATCGGCGAGTGAGGGGAAAGGTTCAGGGTTCAGCGGCCGGATGAAGATCGTCCAGTAGATGTTCCCGCCGCCGTAGAGCGCGAGGCCGATCGTGAGAATGAACCAGCTCGGCCGAAACGTCGTCGCTTTTCGCGCCCGCTCATAGCAGACCGCCGCGGACATGGCGTAGACGAAGTTGTTCAGGAAGCCGTCGAGGTAGAGGTTGTAGCCCGGGTGCGGTCGTACGCCGGGAATGGTGGAGATCACGAAGGCGGCGAGCGCCACCATGGCGACGGTCGTCACCACGTGGCTGCGCTGGATACGCGCCACCAAGAACCCCCTCTCCCAGTCCCTCCTCCTCCATCGGCCCCGCGTCGTCCTCCGTGTTCGGCCGAGGATGACCAACGGCCTCGCCCAAATGCACCAACACTTACTGCGCCGTCCGTGTGAGGCGACGCCTCGGATATGCGGCGAAGCGCGCAAAACGGCGTCGGGCGCGATCCGGTGCCCGGATTGCGGCGGATTGCGGCGAGCCGCGCTAGCGAGGGTCGAGTGGGACCTCGCGGGCGCGGCCATCGATCTCGGCGTACATCTGCCCGGCCACCGGCCGAGCCCGCTCCTCGGCGAGCTGACCGAGCAGCCCGGCGGTCCTGGCCAGCAGCGCCACGCCGCGCAGCAGATCGACCGGGAGCCCGAGGTCGGCGAGCGCGGCTCCGCACACGCCGGCGCCGTTCAGCGGGAGCGTGCGGCCGAGGACCTCGGGATGGATGCGTCCGATCGCCTCGAACAGCGCCAGATGTGGGCCGTACGTCGACTCCTCGCGGGCGATGGCGATCAACCGCGGCGTGCGTGGGTCGACCGTCTTGTGCACCGGGTGACCGAGACCCGGCACGTACCCGCCCGCGGCGCGACCGGCGCCGAGGACGTCACGGGCCAGCGCGTCCCAGCCGGCCGCATCGTCGGGCAGGGAGTCGCTCGGCCCGATCGCGTCGGCCAGGAAGCGAGCCGCGTCCTCAGTGACGCCGAGGTAGCGGGCGCCGCCGCCGAGCAGCCCGGCGGCGACCGCGCCCTGCAGCGCGTCCGGTGCGCTGAGGTAGGTCATCCGCGCCGCGATCGCGGTGGGCGTGAACCCGTGGTCGGCGAGCGCGACGAGCACGGCTTCGAAGACCCGCACCTCGGACGGTGTGGGCCGGCGCCGGGCGAGCAGCCAGAAGGCGAGCGCACCGAAGCCGACCCGTCCCATCAGCTCCTCGGCCAGGTCCTGGTTGAGCAGTCGGATGGCCGTCGGGGTCGAGATGCCGAGCGACGTCGGATAGCCCTCCGCGAGCGGGTCCGGTCCGGAAGCTGTCATGACCCGATCCCACCAGATCGCGGGCGGCTTCGCCGCCGTGGCGGGCTGCTGCCGGTCCAGCGGGCGGGTGGGCCGGCTCCCGCTGGTGCGCTGGCTGCGACCTGACGGCGGGGGTGCTTCCTGCGGCGTAGGTTGTGCGCGTGGTCGCCGACACCGCGAACGCGGCCGGGCGTTCGGTCGCCGGCACCGGTTGTGATCCCACGACCGTCGACTCACGCGGGCGGCTGACCCGCATGGTCCTGGTCGTCGTGGCGCTCGGGCTGTTGCTGTACGGATCGGTCGCGGGCACCGATGACATGTTTCCGTTCGGCCCGTTTCGCATGTACGCCGGCTACTACCCGCCGGACGGCGTGATCACGTCGAACCTTCTGATGGCACGCACGGCCGCGGGCCGGGACGTGGTCGTCACGCAGAGCGACATCGGGCTCGCGCGCGGTGACATCGAGGGCGAGCTCGGCGCCTACGAGGCGGATCCGGCCCGGCTGGGTGCGCTCGCGCAGGCCTACCACCAGCGGCACCCGGCGGCGTCGCCGTACATCGCGCTGTGGATCGAGCAGACCAGGTGGCAGCTGCACGACCGCGCGGTGGCCGGCAAGACCGACGTCACGCTGGTGAGATGGCGCGCGTCGTGAGCAATGTTCGTGTCCGCCGCGCCGCTGCGGCGATCGAGGGGTGGTGGTTCACCCCGCTGCCGCTCGGCCGGGTGGCCGCCCTTCGCGTCATCGTCTACCTGTTCTCCTGGTTCGACGTCTTCGTCTACTCGCCGCAAGTCACCGAACGCGCCGACGTCTCGAGTGCCTACAAGCCGGTTGCCGTCGAGCGGTTCCTGCACCTGCCGACCCCGACCCATGCACTGGCGCTCGCCGTCCAGATCGCCGTGCCGTGCTGCGCGACGCTCGCTGCAACCGGCCGGGCGCCGCGCCTGCTCGGCTGGCTCACGTTCGCGCTGTACTTCGACTGGCTGCTGATGGGCGACTCATACGGCTATGTGCCGCACGATCGGTTCGCGTTCCTCGTTGCGCTCGCGGTGCTGCCGACGGTTGGGCCGGCCCGACGCGGTGACCGGGCCAGGTCCGAGCGCGCCGGGTGGGCGTTGCGCTGCATCCAGGTCGCGGTGGTCGCGACCTACGCGCTCGCGCCGTGGGCCAAGTTTCGTTATGGCGGGTTCGACTGGGCCAACGGCGCCGTCCTCACCTGGGCCATCCTGCGTCGCGGCACCGCGCTCGGCACGCCGCTGCTGAAGGCGCCCCAGCTGCTGCACGTCGCGCAGTGGGGCATCCTCTGCGGCGAGCTGGTCTCGCCGGTCGTGCTCTTCCTACGCGGGCGAGGGGTCTACCTCGCGGTCGCGGCAATGCTTGCGTTTCATCTCATGTCCGAAGCCACGATCACGATCAGCTTCCTGCCGCACGTGCTGTGCATCGGCGCGTTCCTGCCACTGGAACGACTCGGCGAGGTGCCGGGTTGGGTGCGCGCGCGGCTGGGTGGCCGCGCGCTCGCCCAACCCGATCCGGCGTAGCTGCGCGCCGAACGGCGCGCTCGACCACGTGTTCAGGTCAGAACTGGAACACCAGTCGCGCCGGAACCCGCCCGCTCAGCACCTCGTCGAAGCAGGCGTTGACGTCGTCGAGCTTGCGTTCCTCGGCGACGATCCGCGTCTTGCCGGCCGCGTGCAGCTCGAAGACCTCCGCGAGGTCGGTTCGCGTGCCCACGATCGAGCCGATGACGGAGATGCCCTTCAGCACCGTCTCGAAGATCGGCAGCGCCAGCTCGTTGTCGTGCGGAAGCGCGACGAGGACGAGCCGGCCGCCACGCTTGAGCGAGTCGAAGGCCTGTCGCATCGATGCCGGCGACACGGCGAGCGCGATGGCAGCGTCGGCACCGCCGAGCGCCTGGATGGCCGCGACCGGGTCCTCGTTGGCTGCGTTGACGGTGTAGGCGGCGCCGAGCTCTCGGGCGAGCGCCAGCTTGCTCTCCTCGATGTCGACCGCCACGACCCTCGCGCCCGCGATCTGCGCGTACTGCTGGGCGAGGTGGCCGAGGCCACCGATCCCGAAGACCGCGACCAGGTCGGAGGACCGTGCTGCCGAGACCTTGACCGCCTTGTACGTCGTCACGCCGGCGCAGGTGAGCGGGGCGGCGTCGAACGAGGACACCGCGTCGGGCACCGGCACGACATAGTCCGCGGCCGCAACGGCGTACTCCGCGTAGCAACCGTCGACGGAGTACCCGCTGTTGGTCTGGTGCTCGCAGAGGGTCTCCCACCCGTTGATGCAGTACTCGCAGCGGCCACAGGCCGAGCCGAGCCATGCGATCGCGACCCGCTGACCGATCCGTGCGGGGTCGACTCCTTCTCCTACCGCCTCGATCAGCCCAACGCCCTCATGCCCGGGAACGAACGGCGGCGTCGGTTTGACCGGCCAGTCGCCGTGCGCGGCGTGGATGTCGGTGTGACACAGCCCGCTGGCCTCCATCCGGACGAGGACCTGGCCGGGACCCGGCTCCGGAACGGCTCGCTCCTGGATCTCGAGCGGCTGGGTGAACGATGTGACGACGGCGGCCTTCATGGCGATCCTCTCTTCCTACGTCAAGCGAGCTCCACGCTCGCTCTTGCGTTCGGCCGCCGCCAGAGGAGTTGGTCCCGATTCGGGTCATGAGGCTGCGATCCTGATGGCCGAGGGGTAGGCGGGCGGGACCCGATCGGCTCGTTGACAGGTCGCGAGCAGGCTGCGACGGTTTGTCCAACTCATCCACTCAGGGGCGGAGAAGGGGGAATCAGCGATGAGCATCGAGGGCGAGTTCCCGACCGAGATCGGGCTTGGGGAGGTCGAACCCGCCCTCTCGGGGTTCGGTGAGGCGGCGGTCGACGAGGGACGCGCGATCGAGGAGTACGAGAGCGGACTCGTCCAAGGCGCCGAGCAGTTCGGCGAGGGGGAGCTCGGGGCGGCCGCCGATGTGGGCGAGGGCGTTGTCCATGGCGCAGAGGCGCTCGGCAGTGGGATC
>DATJSI010000067.1 GCA_035504215.1 Mycobacteriales bacterium | reverse complement strand
CGGGTCGCCGGCCGGCCGCGCCGACTCGGCCACCCGGTGGACGCGCTCGTCCTCGTCGCGGGCGCGAGCGAGCGCGGCCTCGATCTGCTGGGCGTTCTCCGGCACCGCGTCGAGCACGAAGGTGATGCTCGGCGTGTGCTTCAGCCCGGTGGCCCGCCCGACCGCGGACCGCACGACGCCAGTCGCGCTCTCGAGCGCAGCGGCGGTGTCGGCCCGCACCGTCTCATCGCCCCAGACGGTCCAGAACACCGTGGCGTCGTGCAGGTCCGGAGTCATGCGGACGTCGGTGATCGTCACCATCCCGAGCCGGTCGTCCTTGATCTGGTGCTCGACGACGCTCGCGACGATCTCGCGCACCCGGACGCTCATCCTCCGGGTGCGCGCGGCATCCGGCGATGCGCTCATGACCGCGGCTTTTCTCTGAGCTCGAAGGTCTCGATGACGTCGTCGAGGTGGATGTCGTTGTAGTTGCCGAGGCTGATGCCGCACTCGAAGCCCTCGCGGACCTCGGTGACATCGTCCTTGAACCGGCGCAGTGTCGAGATGGTCAGGTTGTCCGCCACCACCGCGCCGTCTCGAACCAGTCGAGCCTTCGAGTTCCGGACGATTGTGCCGTCGCGGACGATGCAACCGGCGATGTTGCCGGCCTTGCTCGAACGGAAGATCTCGCGGATCTCCGCCGTACCGAGCTGCACCTCCTCGAACTCCGGCTTGAGCATCCCCTTGAGCGCGTTCTCGACATCGTCGATCGCGGCGTAGATGACCGAGTAGAAGCGGACGTCCACCTTCTCCCGCTCGGCCAGCTCGCGGGCCTTGCCCTCCGGCCGCACGTTGTAGCCGATGACCACCGCGTCGGAGGCCCGGGCGAGGTTGATGTCGTTCTCGGTGATCGCGCCGACGCCGCGGGCGATGACCCGCAGGCCGACCTCGTTCTCGTTGCCGACCTCGATGTTGAGCAACGCGTCCTCGAGCGCCTCGACCGAACCCGAGACGTCGCCCTTGAGGATCAGGTTGAGCTGGTTCAGCTCGCCCTGCTGGATCCGCTCCAGCACGTCCTCGAGGGTCATGCGGCCGCGGCTTTTCGCCAGCTCGGCGAACCGCTCACGGGCCTGCCGCTGCTCGGCAATCTGCCGGGCGACCCGGTCCTCGGGTACGACGAGGAAGTTGTCGCCGGCACCGGGAACGCTGGTGAAGCCCAGCACCTGGACCGGCCGCGACGGCCCGGCCTCGTCGACCGGGTCGCCGTTCTCGTTGAGCATCGCCCGGACCCGGCCGAACGCGTCGCCCGCGACGATGGAGTCGCCGACGTGCAGCGTGCCGCGCTGGACCAGCACGGTCGCGACCGGGCCACGCCCTCGGTCGAGGTGCGCCTCGATTGCAACGCCCTCGGCGGCGCGGTTCGGGTTCGCCCGAAGGTCGAGCGCCGCGTCCGCGGTCAGCACGATCGCCTCGAGCAGGCGGTCCAGCCCGAGGCCGGCCTTCGCCGAGACGTCGATGAACAGCGTGTCGCCGCCGTACTCCTCGGCCACGAGCCCGTACTCGGTCAGCTGCTGGCGGACCTTGGCGGGGTTCGCGTCCTCCTTGTCGATCTTGTTGACCGCGACCACGATCGGCACCTCGGCCGCCTGTGCGTGGTTCAGTGCCTCGATCGTCTGCGGCATGACGCCGTCGTCGGCCGCGACGACGAGCACGGCGATGTCGGTGACCTGGGCGCCGCGGGCCCGCATGGCGGTGAACGCCTCGTGACCCGGGGTGTCGATGAAGGTCAGCGTGCGGTCGTCGCCGTCGACCAACGCGTGGACCTGGTAGGCGCCGATGTGCTGGGTGATCCCGCCGGCTTCCTTGGCCTGCTCGTCCGTCGAGCGGATCGCGTCCAGCAGCTTGGTCTTGCCGTGGTCGACGTGGCCCATCACGGTGACGACCGGTGCCCTCGGCGCGAGGTCGGCCTCGTCCTCGTCCGCGTCGAACTCGATATCGAAGCGGGACAGGATCTCGGCGTCCTCCTCCTCGGGAGTGACGATCCGCACCTCCCAGCCGAGCTCGGTGCCGAGCAGCGCGAGCGTCTCTTCGGGCGCCGACTGGGTGGCGGTGACCATCTCGCCGAGCTGGGTGAAGACCACCTGGACGAGCGAGCCGGGGTTGGCGCCGATCCGGTCGGCGAAGTCGGCCAGGCTGGCGCCGCGGGGCAGGCGGATCTGCTCGCCGTTGCCGCGCGGGATCTGCACGCCGCCGATCGTCGGCGCCTGCATGTTGTCGAACTCCTGGCGGCGCTGCTTCTTCGACTTGCGGCCGCGAACCTGCCGGCCACCGGGCCCACGCCCGAACGCGCCCTGGGTCGGGGCGCCACGGCCCCGGCCGCCGGGTCCGCCGGGACGCCCACCGAAGCCGCGACCGGGCGGACCGCCCGGAGCACCGCCGGTGCGCTGGCCGTAACGGTCACCGCCGGGTCCGCCACCACCGGTGCGCGGGCCGGCGTCGCGGCCACCGCCCGGGCGCTGGCCGAAGCCCGGCCCGCCGCCGGGTCGCTGCGGCGGCCGGGGCGGCATCATGCCCGGTCCCGGGCGCAGCCCGCCGGGCCGCGGCGGCATCGAACCGGGGCCGGGTCGCGAGGACGGCGTGGTGCCGCGCTGGGTGAACGGGTTGTTGCCCGCAGGTCGCGGGGTGAACGGGTTGTTGCCCGCGGGCCGCGGAGCGGCCGGCCGGGGTACGGCGGGCGGCTCGGCCAGTGCGGCCGGAGCTTCGACGCTCGGCGCGGGCGGCGGGGTGGGCGGGAAGACCTCTTCGGTCGGCGCGAACGCCGGCGGCGCGGGCTCGGCCGGCGCTGCCGGCTCAGCCGGCGGCTCGGGCGCTGCGGCTTTCTTCGCCGCGGCCTTCTTGGCCGGCGCCTCGTCGGCGGGCTTCGGCGGGAAGGCGGCGTACACCTTCGCGACGACCGGCGCCTCGATGGTCGATGAGGGGGTCTTGACGTACTCCCCGTTGCTGTTCAGCCACTCGATCAGCTGCTTCGACTGCAGCCCGACCTCTTTGGCGAGGGCGGATACGCGGGCCTTGGCCACAAATTCTCCTTCGGTGGCCCGCGGTGGTGCCGCAAGCCGTTGTCAGTGCATGGCGGTGCTCATCGGTGCTGGCTCATCGAGCGCTCATGGTGTGGTTCCGCTCTGCTCGTTCCGGTCGTGCTGCGTGAGGTAGTCCAGCAGGGCTCCGGTCGAGAGCGGTCCCGGGACCCGGAAGGCCCTGGGAAACGCCCGCCGGCGCTCCGCCAGCGCGAGGCACTCGGTGGTGGGGTGAAGATGTGCTCCACGCCCGCTCGCCCGGCCTCGCGGGTCGGGGAGCACAGCTCCGTCGACCACGACGACGCGCAACAGGTCTGACGCGGTGGCGCGGAGCCGGCACCCGACGCAGGTCCGGACCGGATCGGCGCTCCTCGTCACGCGCCAGTCTAGCCCTGCGGCGCCGAGTCGGGGTGAATGTCGATGCGCCAGCCGGTGAGCCGGTTGGCCAGCCGGGCGTTCTGGCCCTCCTTGCCGATCGCGAGCGAGAGCTGGAAATCGGGCACGACGACGCGGGCCGCCTTCGCCACCGGGTCCACCACGGTCACGCTCGTCACCTGGGCGGGCGAGAGCGCGTTCCCGACGAACGTGGCGGGATCGGGGTCCCAGTCGACGATGTCGATCTTCTCGCCGTGCAGCTCGGTCACCACCGCCCGCACCCGCGCGCCCATCGGGCCGATACACGCCCCGCGGGCCCGCACGTCCGGGGAGTTCGAGCGGACGGCGACCTTCGTCCGGTGCCCGGCCTCGCGCGCGAGCGCCGCGATCTCGACCGTCCCGTCGGCGATCTCCGGCACCTCCATCGCGAACAGCCGGCGGACCAGGTTCGGGTGGGTACGCGACAGGGTCACCTGAGTGCCGCGCGGTCCCTTGTGTACGCCGATGACGAGGCAGCGCAACCGGTCGCCGTGGACGTAGCGCTCGCCCGGCACCTGCTCCGAGTGCGGCAGCACGCCCTCGATGTCGCCGAGATGGACGAACACCGGACCGTCGGGGCGCACGCCGGAGTGGTGCTGCACCAGCCCGCTGACCAGGTCGCCTTCCTTGCCGGCGTACTCGCCGTAGGTCGTCTCCTGGGCGACATCGCGCAAGCGGGACATGATCACCTGCTTCGCGGTCATCGCCGCGATCCGGCCGAAGTCGCTCGGCGTGTCGTCGAACTCCCTCGTCACCTCACCCGCGGCGTCGACCTCCTGCGCCCACACGGTGACCTCACCGGTCTTGCGGTCGAGCTCCACCCGAGCGCGCTCGTGCGCGCCCTCGGTGCGGTGATAGGCCGCGAGCAGTGCCGACTCGATCGCCTCGACCACCGTATCGAAGGAGACGTCCTTCTCCCGGACCAGCCCGCGCAGCGCGGTGACGTCGATGTTCATCGGGTGAACTCCACGACGACCCGCCCGGGCGGCAGGTCCGGGAACGCCACCGTGCGCGACGCGCCGTCGACGTCGAAGGTCACGCCGCCCGCGGTCACCTCGGCGATCCGGCCGGTGAGCTCGCCGGCCTCGACCAGGCGGCCGACGTTGCGCCGCCAGTGCCGCGGCTCGGTGAGCGGCCGGTCGACGCCGGGCGAGCTGACCTCGAGGACGTACGGCGATTCCCCCAGCGGGCCTGCCTGGTCGAGCGCCTGGGAGACCGCGCGCGAGACCTCGGCGACGGCGTCGAGATCGACACCGCCGTCCCGGTCGACGATGACCCGGACGACGCTGCGCCGCCCGGCGCTGCTGACGGTGACCTCTTCGAGGTCGTAGCCGGCGCCCGTCACGACCGGCGCGAGCAGCTCGCCCAGCTGCGATTGCGACGGCGCGGCCATGCGGCACACCGTATCGAGCAAGTTGGCGGTGATGGCAGACTCGGGACAGTGCAAATCTCGCGGCCGACCCCGTCGCGCCGCACGATGTCGCGCCGCAGTTTGCTGATCGCGGCTGCCGTGACCGTCGCCGGGTGCGGCAAGCACCATCGTCCGCGTCCCAAGCCGCCGGCCACGGTGCCGGATGCCACCGCGCTGGCCGCCGCTCGTGACCTCGAGCGCATGCTGATCGCGTCGTACGACGCGAAGATCGCGACTGCGGGGCCGAAACGCAGCGCTCAGCTCGAGGTCGCGAAGGCCATCCACGGCACGCATCTCGCCGCGCTGCACGGCGCGCCGGCCGGATCAGCCGACACCGCCGTCGCGACCAACCTGCACAAGGCGCTCCGGCAGTCCGTCCGCACGCTTCGCCAGCTCGCAACCGCCGCGAGCAGCGGGATGAATGCCGCATTGTTCGCAAGCATCGCGGCCTCGCACGAGGTGAGCGCGGAGGCGAACGGGACATGACCGAGCTGGAGGCGCTGCAGGCCGCCCTGGCCGCGGAGTACCAGGCCGTCTACGGGTACGGCGTGGTCGGGGCAGCGCTGACCGGCCACGACCGAGAGTTCGCGACCGCCGCGCTCACCGCGCATCAGGAGCAGCGGGACCGGCTGGTCGCCATGATCACAGCACTCGGCGCTACGCCGGTCGCGGCCGCGCCGGCCTACCGGCTGCCGTTTCCCGTGACCGGCCGCGCCTCGGCCGGCGAGCTCGGCGGCCATCTCGAACGCGGAATTGCGGGCGCCGCATGGGATCTGGTCGCCGCGGCCCAGCCCGACAGCACGCAGCGCTCGGCGGCCATCGCATGGCTCGGCGCAGCGGCGGTCCGCGGCGCCCACTGGGGCATGACGCAGGCGCTCCCGGGCCAGCCGGCGTAGCCCTGCGGCTAGCGCCAGTCGTCGATGACGGCGATGAGCTCGGACAGCTCGGCGATCACCGCGTCCGGCATCACGTCGTACGCCGGGACGCGGTCGTTGCGGATCCAGACCGTCCGCATCCCGAGCGCCTGCGCGCCGCTGATGTCGTCGTAGAGCCGGTCGCCGACGAAGACCGACCGCAAAGGGTCGACATCGACTGCCGCCAGCAACGCACCGAACGCCTCCGGATGCGGCTTCATGTACGCCAGCTCGCTGGTGTAGACGCGGGCGTCGAGGTGCTCGAGCAGACCGTCCTCGGCCAGCGCCTCCTCGTGCCAGTGCCGCGGCCAATGCGTGTTGGAGAGCACGCCGGTGCGCAGGCCGCGCCCCTTCACCGCACGCACCACATCGACCGCGTCGGGGCGGGCAACGAGATGCGGTCCCCACCCTCCGCGGTAGGCGTCGGTGGCAAGCGAGTGCACCGCGTCCTCGACGTCCAGGCCGAGCGACTCGCTCGCCGCACGCAGCACATCGTCGACCGTGAAGCTGGCCATCGTCCCGCTGGTGCGGTCCCAGCAGGCGAGCTCGACCTCCACCAACGCGGCAGCGAGGTCATCGACGCGGTCGGGCGCGAGCACCTCGGCCGCCGCTCGCCAGAGCTCGGGCAGGTCGATGTCATGAAACGGCGTCAGCGTGCCGCCCCAGTCGAACAGCACCGCCTCGATCGGCGCCGTCACGACGCGGTGAGCTCGGCCGGCAGGGCCTCGAGCGCGACCAGCCGCCGTTCGCCGCTGCGCCGGTCCTTCACCTCGACGTTGCCCTCGGCCAGCGCCTTGCCGACGACCACGATCGTCGGCATGCCGATGAGATCCGCGTCGGCGAACTTCTCCCCCGCGGAGGCGTCGCGGTCGTCCACCAGGATGCGCAGCCCACTCGCGTCGAGCTGCTCGGCCAACGCCAGCGCGGCGGCCAGCTGCTCGTCACCGCGTCCCACCGGGACGACATGGACGTCGTACGGCGCGATGCTCGCCGGCCAGCACAGGCCGGAGTCGTCCAGCGTCTGCTCGGCAACCGCCGCAACCGCCCGCGAGACCCCGATGCCGTAGGAGCCCATCGTGATCCGGATCGCCTCGCCGTCGGGGCCTTGCGCGTCGAGCTCGAAGGTGTCGGCGTACTTGCGGCCGAGCTGGAAGATGTGGCCGATCTCGATGCCGCGGGCGATCTCGAGCTCGCCGCCGCAGCGGGCACACCGGTCGCCGTCGCGGATCTCGACCGCCCCGAGCTCGGCGGCAGGCTCGAAGTCGCGGCCGCGAACCACGTAGGCGGCGTGCTTGCCCGCGTCGTTGGCTCCGGTCACCCATGCGCTGCCGGGGACGACGACGGGGTCGACGACGTAGCGGATCCCCCACTCGGCCAGCCGCTGCGGGCCGATGTAGCCCGGCACGAGCTCCGGGTGTTTCGCGAAATCGTCCTTGTCGGCGACGTCCACCTCGGTCGGCTCGAGCTGACCGGCGATCCGCTTCAGGTCGACCTCCCGATCACCGGGCACGCCGACGAGCAGCAGCTCCCAGTCTCCGTGCGGTTCGCGGCTTTTCAACACGACGTTCTTCAAGGTGTCGGCGGCGGTGAACTCCTGGCCCAGGTCGAGCGCGTTCAGCCGTTCGACCAGAGTGTCGATCGTCGGGGTGTCGGGAGTGTCGAGCACCTGGCTGTCCGGGTGCACGGAGGGATCCTGCTTCGGCGGCACCGCGATCTCGACCGCCTCGGTGTTGGCGGTGTAGTCGCAGCTCGCACACTGCACGAACGTGTCCTCGCCGTACTCGGCCGGCGCAAGGAACTCCTCGCTCGCCGATCCGCCCATCGCGCCCGAGGTCGCGAACGCGATCCGGTAGTCGAGCCCGAGCCGGTCGAAGATCCGCCGGTAGGTCGCCCGGTGCGCGTCATAGGAGACCTGGAGCCCGGCGTCGTCGAGGTCGAAGGAGTAGGAGTCCTTCATCACGAACTCACGGCCGCGCAGCAGCCCGGCCCGCGGCCGAGCCTCGTCGCGGTACTTGGTCTGGATCTGGAACAGCGTGAGCGGGTAGTCGCGGTACGACGACAGCTCGCCCTTCACCAGAAGCGTGAACAGCTCCTCATGGGTCGGTCCGAGCAGGTGGTCCGCACCCTTGCGGTCGTGCAGCCGGAACAGCGCGTCGCCGTACGCCGTCCAGCGGTCGCTCGCCTCGTAGATCTCCCGCGGGATGAGCGCCGGGAAGAGCACTTCCTGCCCGCCCATGCGCAGCATTTCCTCGCGGACCACCGCCGCGATGTTGTCGAGAATCGCCTTGCCGAGCGGCAGCCAGGAGTACACCCCCGGCGACACGCGACGGATGTAGCCGGCCCGCACGAGCAAGCGGTGGCTCGGCAGCTCCGCGTCCGCCGGATCGTCACGCAAGGTCCGAAGGAACAGTCGGGACAGGCGGGTAACCACCGAGCCAGGCTATCGGGGCAGCATCTCGCGAGACACGCAGTTAACGCGCACCGTGATCATGGCCGGCTCGCCTGCATAGAGCGTGGTCATCCGGCCAGACCCGACCCGTCCGCCGACCAAGTTGGCGTTGCTGCCATCGAGGCAGACGGATCAGAAGAGGATCGAGGCGAAAGTTCCGATCTCTCCGAAGCCGACCCGCTCGTAGGAGCGGCGGGCGGGCTCGTTGAAGTCGTTGACGTAGAGCGAGACGGCGGGCGCGACATCACGCAGGCAGGCCGTCACCACCGCGGCCATCCCCGCGACCGACAGTCCTCGCCCGCGCAACTCGGGATCCACCCAGACGCCCTGCACCTGGCAGGCCGAAGGTGTCACCGCGCCAACCTCGGCCTTGAAGACGACCCGGTTGCGGTCGAAGCGCGCGAACGCCCGGCCGGAAGCGACCAGCTCACGGACCCGGGCCCGGTACGCGGCGCCGCCGTCGCCGACAGTCGGTGAGACACCGACCTCCTCGGTGAACATCGCGATGCTGGCCGGCATGAGGAGCTCGAGCTCGTCCGGGCGCACCCGGCGGACCTCCGGGTCCGGTGCGACCTGGGGGTTGGCGGTCGTGACCATCAACGGCTGGCGCCACCGCGCCTCGCGCGGCGGGCCCCAAGCCGGGCCGAGCACCTCCCACAGCGCGGCGACCGCCCCCGCAGGCCCCACGATCGACGAGCACCGGCGGCCCTGGCGAACGCCGTGGCGCGCGAACGCCTCGAGCGCAGTCGGGTCCCCCCCGACCGGGATCAGGTTCGCGCCGGCATAGCAGAGCGCGTCGAGCCCACCTTCGCGGCCATAGCCCCAGACCTGCGCGCCGAGCCGGGAAGGATCGAGGCCGACCGCGTCGATCCTGGAGGTCACGAAGACGTTGGCGACCGGGTCACGGCCCAACAGCTCGAGCGCACGCGGCACGTCGCGGTCGCCCAGGACACGCACGAAACCGCCGTCGACGGCCGTGGCGCCCCGCAGTACGGTCATCCGACCGAGACGCTCGGCTCGCCGGGGGCACTGCCAGCGGTCTCCATGTCTTCGGCGATCCGCATCGCTTCCTCGATCAAGGTCTCGACGATCTGGGACTCGGGGACGGTCTTGATGACCTCACCCTTGACGAAGATCTGGCCCTTGCCGTTGCCCGATGCGACGCCGAGGTCTGCTTCCCGAGCCTCGCCCGGGCCGTTGACCACGCATCCCATGACCGCGACGCGCAGCGGCACGGTCATGCCGTCGAGCCCGGCCTGCACCTGCTCGGCGAGGGTGTAGACGTCGACCTGCGCGCGCCCGCACGACGGGCACGAGACGATCTCGAGCCGGCGGTCACGCATGCCGATCGACTCGAGGATCGCGATGCCGACCTTGACCTCCTCGACCGGTGGCGCGGACAGCGACACCCGGATCGTGTCGCCGATCCCCTCCGCGAGCAGGGCCCCGAAGGCGACCGCCGACTTGATCGTGCCCTGGAACAGCGGCCCGGCCTCGGTGACACCGAGATGCAGCGGGTAGTCGCAGCGCTCGGCAAGAAGCCGGTACGCCGAGATCATGACCACGGGGTCGTGGTGCTTCACGGAGATCTTGATGTCGTGGAAGTCGTGCTCCTCGAACAGCGAGCACTCCCACAGCGCGCTGTCGACGAGCGCCTCGGCGCGTGGGCCGCCGTACTTCTCGAGGAAGCGCTTGTCGAGCGAGCCGGCGTTGACCCCGATGCGGATCGGAATGCCGGCCGACCGGGCCGCCAGCGCGACATCGCGCACCCGCCCGTCGAACTCCTTGATGTTGCCCGGGTTGACCCGCACCGCGGCGCAGCCCGCATCGATCGCCGCGAAGATGTAGCGCGGCTGGAAGTGAATATCTGCGATCACCGGGATCTGCGAGTGCTTCGCGATCTCCGGCAACGCCTCCGCGTCGTCCTGGCTCGGCACCGCCACCCGGACGATCTGGCAGCCGGATGCGGTCAGCTCGGCGATCTGCTGGAGCGTGGCGTCGATGTCGGTGGTCTTCGTCGTCGTCATCGACTGGACGCTGACCGGAGCGCCGCCGCCGACCGGCACGGAGCCGACCTGGATCTGACGGGACGCCCGGCGCGGGGCGAGCGAAGGTGGTGGCAGCTCGGGCATTCCGAGTGAGACCGAAGTCATGTCAGACGCTTCTTCTCCTACTGCAGGCGGATCGGGTTCACGATCCCGGCGTAGAGCAGGATCAGTGACAGCCCAACGAAGGCCGCAACCACAGCGTAGGTCAGCGGCAGCACCTTCATGATGTCCACGCGACCCGGGTCGCGGCGCCCGATGGCGCGGTAGAGCCGGCTGCGGGCCTCCTCGAAGGCCAGGATCCCGACGTGACCGCCGTCGAGCGGGAGCAGCGGCAGCATGTTGAACAGCCCGACGAACAGGTTCAGCTCGGCGACGAGAAGCAGCAGCGAGGCGACCTTCTCACCGAGCGTGGCGCCCGAGGCACTGATCTGGCCGCTGACCCGGGCGACGTCGACGACGCTCGCGGCACCGTTCTGGCCGCGCGGCTTGCCCTCGACGATCTGGGCGACCTCGTGCGGCAGGCCGCCGATCGCGGTTCCTGTCGACTTGATGAAGTCCCCGAGCACGCCGAAGGTCCGGCCGAACGCCGCGGCGAAGCTGACCCGTGCGGCGTTCTCCTCGTCGACGACCCCAATCCGTCCCTCGGTCCGGCCGCCCACCACAACCGGTTTCGGCGTGAGGCGCACGGTCGTGAGCACGCCCTGACGCCGGACCACGATCGACACCGGCTGGTCGGCGTGCGAGCGGAGGACGTTCACGAAGTTGTCCCCGGACGAGCTGATCGGCTGGCCGTCGATGCTGACGAGTACGTCGCCCGGGCGCAGCTTGCCGAGCGCGGGCGCACGCTGGTCGGACGCGGTGCACGTTCCGCTCGGGTTGCCCGTGACGCATCGGCTCACCTGAGCCACGGAGAAGTAGCCGCGGATCGGGTCTTCGTGGGTCGTCGCGAGGATGCCGAAGACGAGCACGATCGCGATGATGAAGTGCACGAAGGACCCGGCGCACAGGACGATCGTGCGCTTTCCCGCGGGCTGCTTGTAGAAGGCGCGGTCGGAGTCGGCGGGGTCGATCTCCTCCAGGGCGGTCATACCCTCGATCTTCACGAAGCCGCCGGCCGGGATCGCCTTGATGCCGTACTCGGTCTCGCCGCGGCGGAACGACCACAGCGTCGGGCCGAACCCGACGAAGAAGCGGGACGCCTTCATGCCGAAGGCCTTCGCGGTCGCGAAGTGTCCGGCCTCGTGCAGCATCACCGAGAGCAACAAGGCCAGCGAGAAGGCAATGACGCCGATCGCGTAGCTCACCCGCCGGACTCCTTCGCCACGAGCTCATGGACCCGGCGCCGTGCCCAGGCCTCTGCCTCCTTTACATCGGCCACGGAGGTCAGCGGCGTGAGCCCTTCTTGCGAACCCAGCACTTTCTCGATCGTGTCGACGATCCCGAGGAACGGCAGCCGGCCGGCCACGAAGGCGGCCAGTGCCTCCTCGTTGGCGGCGTTGTAGACGGCCGGTGCGGTGCCGCCGGCCTTCCCGGCCGCCCGGGCGAGCTCGACCGAGGGGAAACCCTCGTTGTCCAGCGGCTCGAAGGTCCACGCCGACGGAGTCGACCAGTCGACCGCGCCCGCGGCGCCGTCGACCCGGTCCGGCCACGCGAGCGCCAGCGCGATCGGCAGGTGCATGTCCGGCGGGCTGGCCTGGGCGATGGTCGAGCCGTCGATGAACTCGACCATCGAGTGGACCACCGACTGCGGGTGGACCACGACGTGGATGTCGTCGTAGTCGATGTCGAACAACCAGTGCGCCTCGATCAGCTCGAGTCCTTTGTTGACCAGCGTGGCCGAGTTGACGGTGATCACCGGACCCATGTCCCACGTCGGGTGCGCCAGCGCCTCGGCGAGCGTCACGTCGTGCAGCTCGTCGCGTGCCTTGCCGCGGAACGGACCGCCGCTCGCGGTCAGGACCAGCCGGCGGACCTCGGCGTGCGCGCCGGATCGCAGGCACTGCGCGATCGCCGAGTGCTCCGAGTCGACCGGAACGATCTGCCCGGGCGCCGCACGCGACGTCACCAGCGGGCCGCCGGCGATCAGGGACTCCTTGTTGGCGAGCGCGAGGGTGCGACCCGCGTCGAGCGCGACAAGCGTCGGTCCGAGGCCGATCGAACCGGTGATCGCGTTGAGCACGATGTCGCACTGCCAGCCGGCCACCTGCTCGGCGGCGTCGCCGCCGGCGAGCAGCTTCGGGAGCGCGAACTCCCCCCGGCTGAACCCCCGCCGCTGCGCTTCGGCGTACAACGCGAGCTGGAGGTCCTCCATCGCCTCCGCCCGCGAGACGCCCACCACATCGACGCCGAACTCGAGCGCCTGCTGGGCGAGCAGCTCGGCGCGGCCGCCGCCCGCGGTGAGGCCGACGACCCGAAACCGGTCCGGCGAACGGCGGACGATATCCAGCGCCTGGGTGCCGACCGATCCGGTGCAGCCGAGCACCACGACGTCACGCCTCACCCCTCCATTGTCGCCCCTCGGCTGAGGGATCGCTGAGGTCCGGATCGGCATATCGTGGTGATCATGAGCGAGTCATCCGAGTCCTTCGCGGTCCCTCAGCAGCGCCGGCTGGTCACCTCCGTTCCCGGCCCGAAGTCCCAGGAGCTGATGGCTCGTCGCGCGGCGGCGCTGCCGCCCGCAGTCGGCACGACGCTCCCGGTGTTCGCGGTGCGCGCACAGGGCGGGATCGTCGAGGACGCCGATGGCAACCGGTTCATCGACCTGGCCGCCGGCATCGCCGTGACCACGGTCGGCTCGGCCGCATCGCGCGTGGTCGCCGGCGTGAAGGAGCAGGTCGAGCGGTTCACCCACACCTGCTTCCAGGTGACGCCGTACGAGTCGTACGTCGAGGTCTGCGAGCGGCTCAACACGCTCACGCCCGGCGACCACGAGAAGCGCTCCTACCTGGTCAACTCCGGCGCCGAGGCGGTCGAGAACGCGGTGAAGGTCGCGCGGTACGCCACCGGGCGCGGCGCGGTCGTCGCCTTCGATCACGGCTTCCACGGCCGGACCCTGCTCGCGATGTCACTGACCGGCAAGGTCATGCCCTACAAGCAGGGCTTCGGACCGTTCGCACCCGAGGTCTATCGGGCGCAGTACTCCTATCCGTTCCGCGGGACCGGCGACCTGGCGTCGACGATCGCCTGGATCGAGAAGACCGTAGGCGCCGAGAACATCGCCTGCATCGTCGTCGAGCCGATCGCCGGCGAGGGTGGCTTCATCGTTCCCGAGCCGGGCTGGCTGGCGGGCCTGTCCGCCTGGTGTGCCGACAACGGCGCGCTGCTCGTCGCGGACGAGGTCCAGAGCGGCATCGCGCGCACCGGCAAGTGGTTCGCCAGCGAGCACGACGGGATCGTCCCGGACATCGTCACGACCGCCAAAGGCCTCGGCGGCGGCCTGCCGATCGCGGGCGTGACCGCTCGCGCCGAGCTCGTCGACCGGGTGCATGCGGGCGGGCTCGGCGGCACGTTCGGCGGCAACCCGGTGTCGTGCGCGGCGTCACTCGCGGCGCTGGACACCATCGAGAAGGACGGGCTGCTCGCCCGAGCGCAGGCGATCGGCGAGCTCATGACCACCCGACTCGGCGCGCTGCAGGCGTCGTACCCGGCGATCGGCGACGTCCGAGGGCGCGGCGCGATGATCGCGATCGAGCTCGTCGGCACCGACGGCATCACCCCCGACGCCGACCTCACGAAGCGAGTGGCAGCGGCCTGCCACGCCGAGGGCGTTCTCGTGCTCACCGCCGGCAGCTACGGCAACGTGCTGCGCTTCCTGCCGCCCCTGGTCATCTCCGACGACCTGCTCGACGATGCACTGGGCGTGCTCGACAAGGCGCTCGCCCAGCAGACGCAGTAGCCGAACGAGCTCAGGCCGGGGTGCGCTCGACCATTCCCCACGGCGCGCCGTAGTCCGGCAGCAGATCGAGGAACGGCTGCGGGTCCAACGCTTCTGGTCCGAGGACTCCGGCACCCGACCACGTGCCGGCCGCGATCAGCTCCATCGCCACGATCGGGTTGAACGCGGTCTGCCACACCACTGCCTGCGAGCCCCATTCGCGCATGCAGGTCTCGTTGTCGGCGACCTGATAGAGGTAGACCTCGCGCGGGTTGCCGTCCTTGCCGGTGCCGGTGACCAGCGTCCCGGCGCAGGTCCGGCCGCGCATCTTGTCGCCGAGGGTTGCGGGGTTCGGCAGGCAGGCCGCCACGACGTCTCGGGGAGAGACGGCAGTGCTGCCGACCTCGACCGGCTCGACCGAGTCCAACCCCAGCTTGTGCAGCGTGGAGAGCACCTGGATGAACTCGTTGCCGAGGCCGTACTTGAACGTCACGCGGTTGGCATCGATCCACCGAGGCATGAGGAGAACCTCCTCGTGCTCCACGTTCACGCACTCGACCGGACCGATCCCCTCGGGGAAGTCGAAGACCTCCGGCTCGCTGAACGGCGCGGTCGTGAACCAGCCGCGACCCTTCTCCCAGATGACCGGCGGGTTCAGGCACTCCTCGATGGTGGTCCAGATCGAAAACGTCGGAGCAAAGTCGTAGCCGTCGACGACGAGATCAGCGCCGTCCCGGACGCCGAGCTGGTCGATCGAGGAAAACAGCTGGTCCGCGGCGTAGCGGGCGAACACGTCGGACAGGCCCGGCTCGACGCCGATGCCGGCGAGCGCGAACAGCTCGCGCTTCTGCCACTCCTCTGCCCTCGCGAACTGCTCGTCGCCGAGCATGACGCCGGTCTTCGCATAGGGCTCGTCCGGATGCGGGTGCGACAGGGACATCGCCATGTCGAGGTACGTCGTACCGGTCTCGAAGGCGGCGTCGAAGATCGGCATGACGAAGCGCGGGTCACACGCGTTGAGGACCGCATCGGCCTTGGTCGCGCGGAGCAGCTCGGCAACGGCAGCGGTATCGCTCGCGTCAACCTGTACCCCGGTGAAACGCGGGTCGTCGGTCGACTCGGCGGCCTTGCGGGCGGCGGCGTCGTTGTAGTCCGCGAGGACGACAGCGGAGAAGAACTCACGGCGGGCCGCGATCCGGGCCGCGGCCGCACCGACGCCGCCGGACCCCACAATGACTACACGCATCCGCGCACATTAGCGCCCGGCTCGACGGAATACGAGGTTACGGGGGCCATTTTCGACGGAAACCCTTGCCAACCGCCGCGATTGATGCGAGAACCTTTGCTACACACCTGGGGAGGGGCAGTCGATGACAGCCGCGATCACCGAATCCGAGGCGCCGACCGGCAAGGGTCTCAAGGGCGGCACGCTCGGCCTGTGGTCCACCGTCGTGGTGGGCGTCGCGTCGACCGCACCGGCCTACAGCCTGGCGGCGACGCTCGGTTTCATCGTGGCCTTCGTCGGGCTGCAATCCGCCATCGTGGCGGTCCTCGCCTTCATCCCGATGTGGATGATCTCGGTCGGCTACAGCGAGCTGAACAAGCAGGACCCTGACTGCGGCACGACCTTCACCTGGGCGACCCGCATGTTCGGCCCGCGGGCCGGCTGGTACATGGGCGGCTGGGGAATCATCGCCTCCGACATCCTGATCATGGCCAGCCTGGCGCAGATCGCCGGCCAGTACGTGTTTCTCCTCTTCGGCGCGGACAAGATCGGCGACAACGCGGCAAGCGGATGGGTGTTGCTGATCGGCCTGCTCTGGATCGCCCTCATGACCTACATCTGCTACCGCGGGATCGAGGTCTCGGCGAACATGCAGAAGGGCCTGCTCGCCATCGAGGCTGGGATGCTGGTCGTCTTCGCCACCGTCGCCCTGATCAAGGTCGGCACCGGTCACGCCGGGCCGACCCACGTCGACCCGTCGTGGAGCTGGTTCAACCCGTTCAACATCCCCAGCGTGTCGGCCTTCGTCGCCGGCCTGATCCTCATGATCTTCATCTACTGGGGCTGGGACACCGCGGTGACGGTCAACGAGGAGACCAAGGACCCGGCGAAGACCCCGGGTCGCGCGGCCGTCATCTCGACCATCCTGCTGCTCGCCATCTACGCCGTGGTCATCCTGGCCGCGCAGTCCTTCGCCGGCGTCGGCGCCCACGGGATCGGGCTCGGGAACCCCAACCACTCGAACGACGTTCTCAACGTGCTCGGGCGAGCGGTGTTCGGCCACTCCGCGATCGGCACGATCTGCGTCAAGCTGCTGCTGCTCATGGTGCTGAGCTCAGCCGCGGCATCGACTCAGACCACGATCCTGCCGACCGCGCGGACCTCGCTCGCGATGGCGGTCTACCGGGCGATCCCCACAACGTTCGCCAAGATTCACAAGCGGCACCTGACCCCGACCAACTCGACGGTCGCGATGGGCCTGATCTCCGCGGTGTTGTACGTGATCATGAACTACCTCTCGCACGGTGAGGTGATCAGCGACTCGGTGACCGCATGTGGCGTGTTCATCGCGCTCTACTACGGCACGACCGGATTCGCCTGCGCGTGGTGGTACCGCAAAACCTTGTTCAGCAATCCCCGCGACCTGTTCATGCAGGGCATCATCCCGGTGACCGGCGGCGTCATCCTGTTCATCGTCATGGGCTGGAGCGCCTACCTGGACTGGCTGAACCCGTACGCGAAGCACTACAACCCGACCGAGGCGAGCTTCACCGGTTGGCAGATGACCTTCCCGCCGCACTGGGCGATCGGCGGCGTCGCCGTGCTCGTCGTCGGAGCGGGACTCATCGGCCTCATCGCGATGGTGACCTACGGCATCGCCCGCCCGGCGTTCTTCCGGGGCGAGGTGCTGAACAAGTACACGCCGACGCTGGTGCCGGAGACCACCGGCGTGCCGGCCGGCTTCCCGCCACAGATCGGCAGGGACGACGTCGCCGCGGACATGCCGTTGGTGCCACCGGAGTACGACGAGCCCACCGGCCCGACTCCTGTCGAGGGCGTCGACGAGGCTCCGCACTAGGCCGGCGGGCTAGGCCTTCCGCCGGCGTACGGCGATGCCGGAGAGCACCTCGAGCACGACCCGGTTCGCGAGCATCGCGGTCACGTCGGCCGTGTCGTAAGCCGGCGCGACCTCGACGACGTCGAGCCCGACGACCGGCAGGTTGATCGCCAGCCGGCGCACCGCGTCGAGCAGCTGACGACCGGTCAGACCACCCGGCTCCGGCGTACCGGTGCCCGGCGCCATGCCGGGGTCGACGACGTCGACGTCGATCGAGAGGAAGACGCCGTCGCAGTCGTCGACCGCGATCGACTCGGCCTCGTCCAGGCATTCGTCGAGCCCGCGATCAACCACCTCGGTCATCTCGAACCAGCGCATCCCCTGCTCGGCCATCCACGCGAGGGTGGGTGGCTCCGGCCAGTAGCCGCGCAGCCCGACCTGCAGGAAGCGGTCACCGCGCGCCGCGCCGCTCTCGATCAGCCGTCGCATCGGCGTTCCGTGGCCGTAGAGCGAACCCCACTGCTCCTCGCCGGTGTCGGCATGCGCGTCGAAGTGCACGACCGAGACCCGGCCGGCGCCGAAATGACGCGCGACTCCCGCGATGTCCGGCCAGGCGATCGTGTGGTCGCCGCCGAGGATCACCGGGATGGCGCCCGCGGTCGCCACCGCGGCCACGGCGTCCTCGAGCCGGCGGAGGGACAGCTCGGTGTCGGTCGGTGGCATCTCGATGTCGCCGGCGTCGACGACCCGCAGGTCCTGCAAGGCGTCGACGCGCAGGCCGATGTGCGGCCGGGAGCCGTCGTGCGGCAGGTAGTCGGTCGACCGGATCGCCATCGGGCCGAAGCGTGCGCCCGAGCGGTACGACGTACCGCTGTCGAAGGGCGCGCCCAAGATGACGATGTCGGCGCCGGCGTAGGACGCCGCATCGTCGAGGTCGCATCGGTCGACCCCTAGAAACGTCAGGTCCGGACCGAACATCGGCACCCTCGTCATGACGCCACCCCCTCCAACAGATCGGCCGCCCGCTCGGTCCCCGGCGTGGCCGAGAGTCGCTCGGAAATGTCCCACAACCGGCCGGCACGGGCGGGATCCTTCAGCACCGCATCCAGCGCGGCGCCGAGCTCTCGGGCGCCGGCCTCGTAGGTCGACAGGCGAACCCCGAGGCCGGTCTCGTGCACCCGCTGGGCGTTGTCGTGCTGGTCCCAGAACAGTGGCAGCACGATCATCGGCTTGCCGAAGTACAGGCACTCGGTCACCGTGTTGTTGCCGCCGTGAGTGATCACCGCATCGACCTGCGGCAGCACCGCGATCTGCGGCAGGTACTCCGCGCCGGTCATGCCCGGCGGCAGCTCCAGCTGGTCGTGCAGCGGCCCCTTGGACACGATCACCCGGCAGTCGAGCTGACCGAGCGCGTCGACCAGCTGCCGCATCAGCGGGAGGTCGGCACTGCCCAGCGAACCGAGGCTCAGGTAGACCAGCGGCAGTCCCGGGTCGCCGAGGTCGGCCGGCACGTCGTAGCCGGTCTCGCTCTCCCGGACGTTGGCCGGCAGCCGCTGCCACGGTCCCGGCAACGGTTGGGAACGCGCATAGTCGAGCTCCTCCGGGTACAGCGAAAGGTTGAGGTAGCTCGAGGTATGGATGAACTCCCCGCGGGGCAGCGGCGGCGCGCCGCGGTCGCGGCAGGCGTGGTCGAACTCCTCGTGCAGCGGACCGAGCACGCGTTCCGCCTCGATCCGGTACTCGCCCCACTGTGTCCGGTCGTCGGTGGGGTAGCCGGAGAACACCGGCGGCAGGTCGGGGTCGGGGATCTCCAACGGGTTGCACGACATGATCCGCACCCAGGGCCGCCCACGGGCGAGGATCGCCGGGAACGACACGACGTTGTCCTCAACGGTGACATCGGGATCCACCTCGGCGAGCACGTCCGCCAACCGCGCGTCGACGTAGCGCGCTCCGTCGCACAGCGCCTCGAACGTCGGCTTGATGAAGCCGGCCAGCGCCTCGATGGTCGGCCGCCGGAAGATCGGCGAGGTCTCGCGGACGAAGTCCTTCCAGAACTGCCCGGGCGCCTGCGGCTGGTCCGGCGGCGGCGCGAGCTGCACCAGACGCTCCTCGAACCCGCGTGCCTCGAGCGTCCCGGCGAAGGACTCCTCGACCACGAACACGACGCGATGGCCGCGGCGCAGCAGGGCCTGCCCGATGCCCGCGCAGTTGTTGGTCGGCCCGAATGCCGCCTCGGGGAAGAACAGGAAGGTCGCCATCACCGGTCCCCGATCACGAGTCGAAGCCGATTCCCATGTGGTCGAGCATCCGCAGCCACGGGCCGCGCTGCCCCTCCCGCTCGTCCGCGCGGGCGAGCGCCTGCCGGGTCACAGCGACCACTCCGGTGCGCAACGGCTCGGGCGGGAACGGGAACGGCGCCTTGCGGACGTAGTCGAGCATCAACAGGTCCGATCCCGGGTCGAGCAGCATGTCGGCGAGGATCCGCGCCGCGAAGCACGTGGTCGCGACTCCGAGCCCCGTGTAGCCGAGCGCATAGCCGACCCGCCCGCCCATCGCCGTACCGAAGACCGGGGTGAAGCGACTGGTGGTCGCAATCGGGCCGCCCCAACGATAGGGGAAGCCGAGCCGCGCAAGCTGCGGGAACATC
Source organism: Mycobacteriales bacterium (assembly GCA_035504215.1). Classification (NCBI taxonomy): domain Bacteria; kingdom Bacillati; phylum Actinomycetota; class Actinomycetes; order Mycobacteriales; species Mycobacteriales bacterium. The sequence continues at coordinate 11,010 of DATJSI010000067.1, read as the reverse complement.
CGGCGGAAGTTCGCCTCGAGGACCGTGAAGGTCTCCGGCCGGTCGTCGTAGCGCGGGCCGACCCGACCGCCCGGGTAGTAGACCGCGTCGTAGCCGCCCCACAGGATGCGATCGTCCTTCGTCAGCCGGAAGTAGTGGAACTGGTTGCCGGAGTCGGAGATGCCCTCACGGCCGGACCAGCCGACCGAGCGACGCTGGTCCTCGGTGAGTGGGTCGGATACGAGGACGTAGTCGTAGACAGGAACGAAGTGCCGGCGGGTACGCCGCAACACCCGTCCGCTGTAGGCGTTGGTCGCAAGCACGACCTGCTCGCACTGCAGTGTTCCGCGGTCGGTCCGCACCGCCAGCCGGGAGCCGGACCGGCCGACCGACACCACACCGGTGTGCTCGTGAATGACGGCGCCGAGTCCCTCGGCTGCTCGGGCCAGACCGTGGCAGAGCTTCGCGGGGTCGAGGACTCCCCCTGCATCGGGCCGCTTCACCGCACCGAGCACGATCGGCGAGTTGAGCAGCTCACGGGTCTGGTCGCGGTCCAGGATCTCCGCGCGATGCCCGTACTGCCGCTCCGCGTCGGCCCACTCGGCCAGCCCGTCCACTTCATGCCTTCGGGTCGCGACCTCGATGTTCCCGACCGGCTCGTAGTCCGCGTCGATGCCATAGTCGGCAAACGCCTTGGTCATGCGCGAGTAGTTCTCGACGCCGAGGACGTCGAGGTGTGCGATCTCGTCCGGGAAGTGCTTGATGCCGTTCAGCAAGCCGTGCGTCAAGGACGGGTCGAGGAAGCCACCGTTGCGGCCGGAGGCGCCGTACCCGACCACATCCGCATCGCAGATCACGACGGAGAGCGGCTGGGCTCGTTCGAGCAGCTCGATCGCGGTCCACAACCCGGTGAAGCCGGCGCCGATGATCACGATGTCGGCGTGGCCGTCCCCCGTCAGTGGCGGCCGCGGATCCGACAGGTCGCGGTCGAGCCAGTAGCTGACCATCCGTAGAGGTTAAGTGCGCCGGCGGGCAAGGATCACGCTCGTGATCGCGATCAGCACACCGCCGAGGAAGATCAGCGTGCCCATGACGTTGACCTGTGGCGGAACCCCCAGGCGGGTCGCACCGAACACCCAGAGCGGGAAGGTCAGCGTCTGGCCGGCGTTGAACTGGGTGATCACGAAGTCGTCGATGGACAACGCGAACGCGAGCAGGCAACCGGCGATGATGCCGGGCAGCAGCAGCGGCAGGGTGACCAGCCGGAACGTCGTGAACGGGCCGGCGCCCAGGTCCCGGGCGGCCTCCTCGAGGTGCACGTCGTAGCCTGCCATCCGAGCGCGTACGGTGACCGCAACATAGGCGATGTCGAACATCACCTGCGCGATCACGATCGTCCAGTAGCCGCGCGGGATGTTCGCGGTGATGAACAACGACAGCAGCGCGGTGGCCAGCGTGATCTCGGGCGCCGCGATGTTCGAGAACAGGGTCAGCTCGGTGACCGTCGTACCCCGGAACCGCCACCGGCCCAGCGCGAAACCCATCGGCGTGCCGAGCAGCGCCGAGATCGCCGTCACGAGCAAGGCGATCGTGATCGAGTTGACCAGCGCGTTGGTGAGGTCCGGTATCGCGAACAGCGTGCGGTACCAGTGCAGCGTCAGGCCCTGCCAGGTGTAGTTGAACTTGCCCTTCGTGTTGTTGAAGCCGAACGCGATGATCACGAAGATCGGCAGCATCAGCCAGAAGATGATCAGCCAGGTGTAGGCCTGCATGAGCCGGGCGCTGACCCGGCCACCCGCCGCCCGCGCACCGGCGGCCACTACGACCGCCTCATGCGGCCGCCGCCTCGAGCAGGTCTCCGGTGCCGAGCGCGCGGGCGTAGATGAAGATGCCGATCAGCAGGATCGCCATGAGCACGATCGACAGCGCCGAGGCATCCGGGTAGTCGGCGTTGGTGAGATAGAGGGTCTGGATGATGTTGCCGATCATGGTCTGGCCGGTGCCGCCGAGGATCGACGCGTTGACATAGTCCGATGCGACGGGGACGAACGTCAGCAGCACGCCGGCGAAAATGCCGGGGACCGTGAGCGGGAAAACCACGCGCAGAAAGGTCTGCCGGCGGGTGGCGTAAAGGTCGCTCGCCGCCTCGAGCAGGCTCGGGTCGATCCGCTCGAGCGCGACGTAGATCGGCAGCAGCATGAACGGCAGGTAGTTGTAGACCAGCCCGGCGATGACGGCGATCGAGGTCGCGAGGACGTGAAAGTTCTGCGAGACGATCCCCGCGTCCTTCAGCCAGCCGAGGATCAGCCCCTGGTCACCCAGCAGGAACTGCCAGGCAACCGTCCGCAGCACGAAGGTGACGAAGAACGGCAGGAGGACGAGGAAGAGGTACGTCGACTTCGCCCGGCCGCCGAAGAACGCGATCCAGTACGCCATCGGGTAGGCGAGCAGCACGCACAACGCCGTGGCGACCACGCCGTACCACAGCGAGCGGAGCAGCTGGTCGTGGTAGAGCGAGAGCATGTGCGAGTAGGCCGCGAAGTGCCAGGTGAACGTGAAGCCGTTGATCAGGTTCCCGGTCTCGAGCGACAACGAGATCATCACGAACATCGGCAGCACGAAGAAGATCGCGAGCCACAGCCCGCCCGGAAGGACGGAGAAGTAAGGCCCGCTGGCCGCACGCAGCCGAGCGATCATGACTGGTAGATCGGCTCGAAGATGTTGTTCCAGGTGTTGAGTTCGGAGTTGTTGAGGGTCCGGTAGCGATAGAGCTTGCTGTAGTCGGCCGCGGTCGGGAACACCAGCTCGCTGTTCGCGATCTGCTCGAGGGTCGTCTTGTTCGAACCGCTCGCCTTGTCAGCGTCTGCCTGGATGAACTGCTTCGCGGCCGGCACGGGCGTGATGTAGTTCACGTACTCAGCGACCTCTGCGGCGATCTTCGGCCGGTAGTACCAGTCGATCAACATCATCGACGAGACTGGATTGCGGTTCTCCTTGAGCAGCGTCATGTTGTCGGTCCAGAGCACCGCACCCTCTTTGGGGATGATGAACTTCAGGTCCTTGGCGCCCGACTCGAGCGCCTGGAAGATGTCACCGGACCAGGCCTGGCAGGCCCACACGTCACCGGTGCTGAGGGCGTTGATGTAGTTCTGCTGGTAGTACTGCCGGACGATGCCGGCCTTGCGCTGCTGGGTCAGCTTGGTCGCGGCCTGCTTCCACTGGGTCGGGCCGGTCTTCTGCGGGTCGCCGAACATCGCGACCAGGCAGGGGTTCGGCAGGTCCTCGTTGTCGGCGAACATGCCGACCTTGCCCTTCAGCGCCGGGTCCCACAGATCCCAGTAGCTGGTGATCGGCTTCGGCACCTTCTTGGTGTTGTACGCGATCCCCGTGATCCCGGACTGCCACGGCACGCTGTAGACGTTGCCCGGGTCGTACGCGGACTTCTTGTACGTCGGGTCGGCGTACTTCTCGAAGTTGGGCATCAACGCGTGGTCGAGCGGGATGAACAGCCCGAGCTCGAGGAAGCGGGTGAAGTCGATGCCGTTGGTGATGACCGCCACGTCGTAGCCGGAGTACTGGCCCGCCGACAGCGAAGGCTGGACCTTGGCGAAGAACGTGTCGTCGTCCTGGATGACCTCGCTGTAGTTGACCTTGATTCCGGTTGCGGCGGTGAACTGGTCGATCGACGGGTGATCGCCCTTGCTCTTGCCGACATCGATGTAGAGCGGCCACTGGGCCCAGTTGACCTCGCCGGTCTTCTTCTTGCCGGTCCAGTAGTCCTTGATCTGCTTCTGCAGGTTGGTGCCGGTGGCCTGCTTCTTCCCCTCGCCGCTGACCCCGCAGGCCGCGAGGGTCGCCATCCCGGCGCCGAGCCCGGCATATCTGAGCAGGTCGCGGCGTCCGAGGCGCAGGACGTTCGGGCCGGGTTCAGTCGTCGTCATCGGAGGCCTCCTCGGAGGGTTCGGCGTCGAAGAGCTGGTACGCGTTCTGCTGTGCCCATCCGACCCAGACCTCGTCGCCGCGAACGGGCGCAATCAGGTCTTCCCCTGCGTTGAGCTGGTAGACGACCAGCTCCCCCAGCAGGGTCGTGACGGTGAAGTTCGTCGAGGTGCCGAGGTAGACGACCTCGCTCACCGTCGCCCGCAAGGCGCAGCCGTCGGCCGGCCTCGACAGCGACATCGTCATCTTCTCCGGTCGCACGGTCGCCGCGATCGTCTGGCCGGAACTGGCGGTCGAACGCAGCGGGATGACGACCGACTCGGCCTCGGAGGTGCGCATGACGGCGCCGGCTGCGCCGACCGACTCGACGATGCCGTGCAGGATGTTCGAGGTTCCGATGAAGCCCGCGACGAAGCGGGTCGCCGGCTGCTCGTAGAGCTCTCGCGGCGTGCCGAGCTGCTCGATCTTGCCGTCGCGCATGACCACGAGCCGGTCCGACATCGTCAGCGCCTCGCTCTGGTCGTGCGTGACGTAGACGAAAGTGATCCCGACCTCGCGCTGGATCCGCTTCAGCTCGATCTGCATGTTCTGCCGCAGCTTGAGGTCCAGCGCGCCGAGCGGTTCGTCGAGCAAGAGAGCGCGTGGGTGGTTGACCAGCGCGCGCGCGAGCGCGACCCGCTGCTGCTGACCGCCGGAGAGCTCCTTGGGGCGGCGGCGCTCCCGCCCGGTCAGCTCGACCAGCTCGAGGGACTCGGCCACCCGCTTGCGTACGTCGGACTTGCCGACGCCCTTGCGTTCGAGGCCGAAGGCGATGTTCTGCGCGACCGTCATGTGCGGGAACAGCGCGTAGTTCTGGAAGACCATGTTGACGTCGCGGCGGTTCGGCGGCGTGGTGGTGACGTCCGTGCCGTAGAGCAGGACCTTGCCGCTGGTCGGCTCCTCGAAGCCGGCGATCATCCGCAACGTGGTCGTCTTGCCGCAGCCGCTCGGGCCGAGCATCGAGAAGAACTCGCCTTCGTGGATGGTGAGGTCGATGTGGTCGACCGCCGCAACCGAGTCCTTCTGGCTGACGAACTCCTTCGCCACGCCGACCAGCTCGATGGCAGCAGCGGCGGTCTCCGACCGGTCGTCGGGGCGGGCCTCGCTCAGGTCGGTGCTCACTCGCCGAGACTGCTCATGACGTGCTTGATGCGGGTGTAGTCCTCGAAGCCGTACATGGACAGGTCCTTGCCGTAGCCCGAGTGCTTGAACCCACCGTGTGGCATCTCCGACACGAAGGGGATGTGGGTATTGATCCAGACACAGCCGAAGTCGAGCTGTCGCGACATTCGCATCGCCCTCCCGTGATCCTTGGTCCAGACCGACGCCGCGAGACCGTACTCCACACCGTTGGCCCACTCCAGCGCCTGTGCCTCGTCGGAGAACCGCTGCACCGTGATCACCGGCCCGAAGATCTCGTCCTGGATCATCTCGTCGTCCTGCTGCAACCCGGCGACGACCGTTGGTGCGTAGAAGTACCCCTTCTCGCCGACCCGCTCGCCGCCGGTGCGCACCGAGGCGTGGCTCGGTGCCCGCTCGATGAACCCGCTCACCCGCTTGAGCTGGTTGGCGTTGTTGAGCGGGCCGAAGTCTGCCTCGACGTCGTGACCTCCGGTGGTCTGACCCTTCGCGGCCGCGGTGAGCGCGTCCAGGAAGTCGTCATGCACCTTCGGTCCGGCCAGCACCCTGGTCGCGGCGGTGCAGTCCTGGCCGGCGTTGAAGTAGCCACCCATGGAGATGCCGGCCGCGGCCGCTTCGACGTCTGCGTCGTCGAACACGATGCACGGTGCCTTGCCACCGAGTTCTAGATGTACGCGCTTGAGGTCGTCAGCCGCGCCGATCGCTACCTCGCGCCCGGCTCGGACGCTTCCGGTGATCGACACCATCCGAGGGGTCGGATGGCTCACCAGCGCCCGGCCGGTGTCGCGATCGCCGCAGATCACGTTGAACACGCCGGGCGGCAGGAACTCCTGGGCGAGGTCTGCCATCCAGACCGTCGACATCGGCGTGGTGTCCGACGGCTTCAGGACGATCGCATTGCCGGCGGCGATCGCCGGCGCAAACTTCCAGACCGCCATCATCATCGGGTAGTTCCACGGCGTGACCTGGGCACACACCCCGACCGGCTCGCGCCTGATCATCGAGGTGTGGCCGGTCATGTACTCGCCGGCCGACCGGCCCTCGAGCATCCGCGCGGCGCCCGCGAAGAACCTGATCTGGTCGACCGCGGGCGGGATCTCCTCCGACCGGGTCAGCCCGCGTGGCTTTCCGGTGTTCAGGCATTCGATGTCGACGAGTTCGTCGGCCCGGCTCTCGATCGCGTCGGCAAGCTTGAGCAGCGCGACCTGACGCTCGGCCGGCGTCGCGTCGCGCCAGACCGAGAAGCCTTTCTCCGCCGCCTCGAGCGCGCGCTCGACGTCCGCGGAACCGCTCAGCGGGGCAGAGGCGTAGGCCTCGCCGGTGGTGGGATCGATGACCTCGGTGGTTCGCCCGTCGATGGCGCCGGACTGTTCACCACCTATCACGTTATGTGCCTCCGGCCGCGCCATAGGGCTGACTCTGGCATCGCAACGCGCCTTCAGCAAGGGAATCCGCAGCAAAAACACGAATTCTCCACGGATTCGCTTGCAAAGCCCGCGCCGCGACGGCACAGTCGAGGCATGCCAGCGCTGACGACCGTGCTCGACGACGCCAATCGGGCGATCATCGAGCAGCTGCAGGCGGACGGCCGCCGGTCCTATGCCGCGATTGCCAGTGCGGTGGGGCTCTCGGAGGCCGCCGTCCGCCAGCGGGTTCAGCGCTTGCTCGACTCCGGGGTCATGCAGATCGTGGCCGTGACCGACCCCACTCAGGTCGGGTTCACCCGGCAGGCCATGGTCGGCGTGCGCGCGGATGGCGATCTCGACGAGGTCGCCGACAAGCTCGCCGCGCTTCCCGAAGTCGACTACGTCGTCGTCACCGCGGGCTCGTTCGACCTCCTGGTCGAGGTGGTCTGCAACGACGACCAGCACCTGTTGTCGTTGCTCAACAACGCGATCCGGACCGTGCCGGGGGTTCGCGACTCGGAAACCTTCGTCTATCTCAAGCTGGCCAAACAGACCTACACCTGGGGCACTCGATGAGCACAACCCACCAAGACGCCGCTGCCCTGCAAGCGGCGGCCCGCCGGCACCTGTGGATGCACTTCACGCGGATGTCGTCGTACGCCGAGCACGAAGTGCCGATCATCGAGCGCGGCGAAGGCGCCTACGTCTGGGACTCCCACGGCAAGCGCTACCTCGACGGGCTGTCCGGCCTGTTCGTGGTGCAGGCGGGGCACGGCCGGCAGGAGATGGCCGACGCGGCCGCCAAGCAGACCGCCGAGCTCGCCTACTTCCCGCTGTGGTCGTACGCCCACCCGGCCGCCATCGAGCTCGCCGAGCGGCTCGCGAACTACGCGCCCGGCGACATCAACCGGATCTTCTTCACGACCGGCGGCAGCGAGGCCGTCGAGAGCGCATGGAAGCTCGCCAAGCAGTACTTCCGCACGATCGGCGAGACCACCCGCTACAAGGTGATCAGCCGTGACATCGCCTACCACGGCACGACGATGGGCGCGCTGTCGATCACGGGTCTGGCGGCGATCAAGCCGATGTTCGAGCCACTCGCACCGGGCGGTGTCAAGGTCCCGAACACGAACTTCTACCGCGCGCCGGAGCACGGCGACGACCTCGACAGGTTCGGCCAGTGGGCCGCGGACGAGATCGAGCGGGCCATCCTGCGCGAAGGGCCCGAGACGGTCGCCGCGGTCTTCCTCGAGCCGCTGCAGAACTCCGGCGGCTGCTTCCCGCCGCCGCCCGGATACTTCGCCCGCGTCAGGGAGATCTGCGACCGGTACGGCGTACTGCTGGTGAGCGACGAAGTCATCTGCGCGTTCGGCCGGCTCGGCCACTGGTTCGGCTCCGCACGCTACGGCTACCAGCCGGACATCATCACCGTTGCGAAGGGAATGACGAGCGGCTACGCGCCGATCGGCGCGATGCTCGTGTCCGACCGGATCATGGAACCCTTCCTGCACGGCGAGCGGTCCTTCCTGCACGGGATCACCTTCGCCGGTCACCCGGTCTCCTGCGCGGTCGCGCTTGCGAACCTCGACATCTTCGAGCGCGAAGGACTGCTCGAGCACGTCCGATCGAACGAAGCGGCCTTCCGGGAGACCCTCGAGCGGCTCTATGACCTTCCGATCGTCGGCAACATCCGCGGCGACGGCTACTTCTACGGGATCGAGCTGGTCAAGGACAAGACCACCAAGGAGACCTTCGACGACGACGAAAGCGAGCGGCTGCTGCGCGGATTCCTGTCCGGAGCGCTGTTCGAGGCCGGTCTGGTGTGCCGCGCCGACGACCGCGGCGATCCGGTCATCCAGCTCTCACCGCCGCTGATCTGCGGGCAGGCCGAGTTCGACGAGATCGAGCAGGTCCTGCGCGCAGTCCTCACCGAGGCGTGGTCGCACCTGTAGATCATGGCAACGCAACGGGCGAGCAGCCCGCGCACGCGGGTACGACGTCTTCCGGAGAAGGCCGTCTACGACCGCACGACGCTCGACGCAGTCCTCGACGCCAGCGTCGTCGCCCACGTCGGCATCGCCACGGACGGCCAGCCGTTCGTGATGCCGTGTGGCTACGCCCGCGACGGCGATCACCTGCTCCTGCACGGCTCGACCGGCAGCCGGCTGTTCCGAGCCCTCGGCGCGGGCGCGCCGGCGTGCGTCACCGTCACCGTGCTCGACGGGCTCGTCGTCGCCACGTCGCTGTTCGAGTCCTCGATGCACTACCGCAGCGCGGTCGTGCTCGGGTCCGGAGCCGCACTGACCGGGGACGCGAAGCGGCACGCCCTCGACGTGCTGGCTGACCACCTGCTGCCCGGCCGGCGCGCGGAGGCCCGCCCGCCGAACCGCAAGGAGCTCGCCGCGACGTCGGTCATCGCGATCCCGATAGAGGAGTGGTCGGTCAAGGTCAGCGACAGCCCGCCCGCTTTCATCGACGACGACGCGGGCTGGAGCAACTGGGCGGGCGTCGTGCCGCTGCGACTGCGTGCCGACCCGCCGGTCACCGATCGCGGCGGCGAGCCGCCGGCGTACCTCGAGACCTGGTACCGGTGATGAAGCTCCCCTCGCTCTGGCTGGAGAACTGCGGCGACGACCTCACCGCCCGGCCCGCACTGCCCGGACACCGCAACGTCGACGTCGCCATCGTCGGCGCCGGGTTCACCGGCCTCTGGACCGCGCACCATCTGCTCCGCCACCAGCCGAGCCTGCATGTAGCGGTCATCGAGCGGGAGATCGCCGGGTGGGGCGCCTCGGGTCGTAACGGCGGCTGGTGCTCGGCGTTGTTTCCCGCCTCCTGGTCGCGCGTGGCCAGGGAGCACGGAGCAGACGCGGCGCGGCGCATGGAGGCGACTCTGCAGCGCACGGTCGATGACGTCGGCGCCTGGTGCGACGAGTACGCCGTCGACGCGCACTACGCGAAGGGCGGCACGCTGAGCCTCGCCCGCGGCGCCGCACAGGTGACCCGGCTGCGCGCCGACCGCGACCACGCGGGCACCTGGCTGGACGCCGAACAGGCTCGCGCTCGCGTGGCAGCCGCCGGGGTCGACGGTGCGAGCTACACCCGGCACTGCGCTGCGATCCACCCGGCGCGGCTGGTGCGCGGGCTGGCGCGCGTCGTCGAGTCGCAGGGCGGGCGCATCTTCGAACGCACCTCGGCCACCGCCATCCACCCCGGCCGGGTCGTGACACCGCACGGCACCGTGCGCGCCGGCACGATCATCCGCGCGACCGAGGGCTACACCGCCGACATCCCCGCCACCCACCGGCTGCTCGCGCCGGTCTGGTCACTGATCGTCGCGACCGAGCCACTCGAGCCCGAAGTGTGGGAGCGCATCGGCTGGCGCGATCGGGAGACGCTGAACGACGAGCGGCACCTGATCATCTACGCGCAACGCACGGCCGACGGGCGCATCGTGTTCGGCGGCCGGGGGGCGCCGTACCGGTTCGGCTCGCGGACCGGCGGCACCGCCGGCCACGATCGGACCTACGCCGAGCTCGAACGCACGCTGCGAGAGCTGCTCCCCCAGACCGGTCAGGCCCGCATCACGCACCGCTGGGGCGGCGTCATCGGCGTGCCCCGCGACTTCATGCCGTCGGTGACCCTCGACCGCCAGACCGGCCTGGGCTGGGCCGGCGGTTACGTGGGCGACGGGGTGGCCTGCACCGCGCTGGCCGGCCGCACGCTCGCCGACCTGGTGCTCGAGCGCGACACCGACCGCACGCACCTTCCCTGGGTCGGCCATCAGTGGCGACGCTGGGAGCCCGAACCGCTGCGCTGGCTCGGAGTGCGCGGGATGACGGCGCTGATGGGATCGGCCGACCGAGCCGAGCAGCGCAGCGGCCGTCCCGCCCGGCGAGCGCAGCTGCTCGACCGGCTCACGGGCTGACGGTCAGCGCCGCTCCGATGATGCCCGCCGCATTGGCGAGCTGAGCCGGAACGATCGGGGCGCGCGCCTCGAGCAAGGGCATGAACTTGTCGGGGTTCTTGCTCACTCCGCCGCCGATGATGAGCAGGTCCGGCCACAGCAGCGCTTCGAGCACCTCGAGGTAACGGTTGAACCGCCGCGCCCAGTGCTTGTGGCTGAGCTGCTCCTGCTCTCGCACGGTCTCCGATGCCCGCGTCTCGGCGTCGTGCCCGTCCACCTCGAGGTGGCCGAGCTCGGTGTTCGGCACCAGCGTCCCGTCGAGGAACACGGCCGACCCGATGCCGGTGCCGACGGTCAGCATGACCACCACGCCGCCGACCCCTCGGCCCGCGCCGAAACGCAGCTCCGCGATACCGGCGGCGTCGGCGTCGTTGACCGCCCGGACGGCCAGCCCGCCCAGCTGTTCGGACAGCGCGGCCTCGACCGACGTACCGATCCAGGACGGGTCGATGTTCGCCGCGGTCTGCGCGGTCCCGTTCTTGATGACCGACGGAAACGCACAACCCACCGGGCCGGAGTAGCCGGCCTGCTCGACCAGGC
>DATJSI010000066.1 GCA_035504215.1 Mycobacteriales bacterium | reverse complement strand
CCGATGCTGATGGCCGGCTACCGGCTGCGCCCCGACCTCGATGCGGAGGCGCTAGTCGACGGCTGGCTGGTGACGGCCGACCGCGGCGAGCTCTCCGCGGAGGGCACGCTGCGGGTGCTGGGCCGCACCGACGATGTCGTCGTGACCGGCGGCGAGAACGTCTCCGCGGATGACGTGGCAGCGGTGCTCGCCGGCCACCCTGATCTGGCCGACGCCGCCGTCACGGGCGTCGCCGACGAGCAGTGGGGGCAGCGGCTCGTGGCGGTGGTCGTCGCTCGTGCCGGTCACTCGGCGCCGGCCGTCGGCGACCTGCGCTCCTGGTGTGCCGACCGGTTGGCGGCGGCAGCCCGTCCGCAGGGGATCGTGGTGGTCGACGCGATTCCGCGCCTGAGCTCGGGGAAGCTCGACCGCCGTGCGGTTGCTCGCCTTGCTGATGCGGCCTCAGGCGACCCGAGCGGGTAGCCAGTCGGCGGATCCGGGCTCCGTGCGGTAGACCTCGGCGGACTGGATCGGCATCGCGAGGTCGAGCAGCAGCGTCAACGGGATGCCGGCTTCCAGCAGCTCGAGGACAGTGTCGATCTCGTCCATCTGCGGGTGGGGAGCCCCGTCACGCTTGGTCATTTCTTACTCCTCTTGTTGCCTGGCTGTCCTATATGTCGACGCCAAACGGCCCAACTATGAATGCTCCATCCGGGCTAATTCCGGGCCCGGACCGAATCCGGTTACGGTCGACCCAGCGCCCGATAGGTCCAGCCGGCGGCTCGCCAGCGGCCTGGATCGAGCGCGTTCCGGCCGTCCACGATGCTCCGTTGCGCCACGACACCAGACAGTACTTCGGGGTCCATCTCGCGAAACTCGCGCCATTCGGTCAGATGGAGGACGACGTCGGCGGCACGGGACGCCTCAACCGCCGACGCGCAGTACTCGAGGTCGGGGTAGAGCGTGCGGGCGTTGTCCATCGCGGCGGGGTCGTAGACCCGTACGTGGGCGCCCATCCGCTTCAGCCGGGAGGCGACGTCGAGCGCGGGCGAGTCGCGGATGTCGTCGCTTTCCGGCTTGAATGCAGCGCCGAGCACGCCGACCCGCCGGTTGACCACGGAGTCGCCGAGCAGCTCGCGGGCCAGCTCGACCATGCGAGCGCGGCGGCGCAGGTTGATCGCGTCGACCTCGGTCAGGAACGACAGCGCCTGGTCGACGCCGAGCTCGCCGGCCCGGGCCATGAACGCTCTGATGTCCTTCGGCAGGCAGCCGCCGCCGAAACCCAGGCCAGCGTGCAGGAAGCGCCCGCCGATCCTGGGGTCGTGGGCCAGCGCTTCGGAGAGCTTCGTGACGTCGGCGTGCGCGGCCTCGCACACCTCTGCCATCGCGTTGATGAAGGAGATCTTGGTGGCGAGAAAGGCGTTCGCCGCGACCTTCACCAGCTCGGCGGTCGGCAGGTCCGTCACGACGACCGGAGTTCCGGCGTCGATCACCGGCGCGTAGACCTCGCGCATGACCTTCTCGCCGGCCTCGGAGGTGATCCCGATCACCAACCGGTCGGGGCGCAGGGTGTCCTTGACGGCGAAGCCCTCGCGCAGGAACTCCGGGTTCCACACCAGCTCGATGTCGTGGCCTGCCGGTGCCTCGCTCGCGATCCGCTCGGCGACCCTGGCTGCGGTGCCGACCGGGACGGTCGACTTCCCGACCACCGTGCAGGGCCGGTTGAGCAACGGGAGCAGGCGGTCGAGCGACTCGTGGATGTAGCGAAGGTCTGCGGCGTACTCGCCGGGCTTCTGCGGGGTGCCGAGGCACAGGAAGTGCACGTCGCCGAACGCGGCGACCGCTTCGATCGAGGTGGTGAAGCGCAGCCGGCCGGTTGCGAGGTTCTTCCGGAGCAGCTCGTCGACGCCAGGCTCGTAGAACGGCGCCTCGCCGGCGGACAACCGGTCGATCTTGACCTGGTCGACGTCGATGCCGAGCACCTCGAAGCCGAGCTCCGCCATGCAGACCGCGTGAGTGGCGCCGAGATAGCCCGTGCCGATGACGGTGAGTCTCGGAGCGCTCATCAGCCGATCGTAGGGTGAGCCGCCCGTAGCATCGGCCTGTGAACCCAGCCTTCGACCTGTTCACGCTGCCGGAGGAGCACCGCCTGCTGCGTGAGACGGTTCGTGAGCTGGCCGCGGACAAGATCGCGCCGCGGGCGGCGGAGATCGACGAGTCGGCAGAGTTCCCTTGGGACGTGCATGACGCGCTGGTCGCGGCTGACCTGCATGCGGTGCACGTGCCGGAGCAGTACGGCGGGGTGGGCGCGGACGCGATCGCGAGCGCGATCGTGATCGAGGAGATCGCGCGGGTCTGCGCGTCCTCGTCGCTGATCCCGGCAGTGAACAAGCTCGGAACGACGGGGTTGCTGCTCAGCGGCGGGGACGACGTGAAGGCGGCGTACCTGCCGAAGCTCGCCAACGGCGAAGGGTTGTTCAGCTACTGCCTTTCCGAGCCCGACGCGGGCAGCGACGCCGCGAACCTGAAGACCCGGGCCGAGCGCGACGGCGACGAATGGGTGCTCAACGGGGTCAAGCGCTGGATCACCAATGCCGGCATCTCCAGCTTCTACACGGTGATGGCATCGAGCGACCCGTCGGCAGGCGCGCGAGGGATCTCGGCGTTCGTGGTCGAGAAGAGCGATGCCGGCGTGAGCTTCGGAAACCCCGAGCGCAAGCTGGGGATCAAGGGCTCGCCGACCGCAGAGGTCTATCTCGACAACGTGCGGATCCCTGCCGACCGGATCATCGGCGAGCCCGGGTCGGGCTTCAAGACCGCGTTGCGCACGCTCGACCACACGCGGCTGACCATCGGGGCGCAGGCCCTCGGCATCGCCCAAGGCGCGGTGGACTTCTGCCTCGGGTACGTGCAGGAGCGCAAGCAGTTCGGCAGGCCGATCGCGGACTTCCAGGGCGTGTCGTTCCTGCTCGCCGACATGGCGATGAAGACCGAGGCCGCGCGCTCACTGATCTACACGGCGGCTGCGCTGTCGGAGCGGCTCGCACCCAACCTCACCTTCGCCTCGGCGGCGGCCAAGTGCTTCGCGTCCGACACCGCGATGGAGGTCACGACCGACGGCGTGCAGCTGCTCGGCGGGTACGGGTACACGAAGGACTTCCCGCTCGAGCGGATGATGCGCGACGCGAAGATCACCCAGATCTACGAAGGAACCAACCAGATCCAGCGGTTGGTGATGGCGCGCAGCCTGTTGAAGGGCAGCATCGCTCGGTGACCGTGGACGCACTGCTGGTCCTGTCCTTCGGCGGCCCCGAAGGTCCGGCCGACGTCATGCCGTTCCTCGAGCGCGTCACCGCGGGCCGCGGCGTGCCGGCCGAACGGCTCGCCGAAGTCGCAGAGCACTACTACCACTTCGGCGGTGTGTCCCCGATCAACGCTGCGAACCGGTCCCTCGTCGACGCGGTTCGCGCGGAGCTGACCGCACGCGGTCTCGACCTGCCGGTCTACTGGGGCAACCGCAACTGGCACCCGTTCGTCGCGGACACGGTCGCCACGATGACCGCTGACGGCGTCCGACGGGCGCTGGTGTTCGTCACGTCGGCGTACTCGTCGTACTCGTCGTGCCGGCAGTACCAGGAGGATCTTGCCGCCGCCCGAGCGCAGGTCGGCGAGCCGGCCCCGGAGCTGCTGCGACTGCGCCAGTACTTCGATCATCCGGGTTTCATCGAGCCGCAGCGCGATGCCGTGCGCGAGGCGGTCGCGGCCATCGCTGCCGAGCGTCGGGCGAGCACCCGCATGGTGTTCACGGCGCACTCCATCCCGCAGGTGATGGCGGCGCGGTCCGGGCCCGGTGGCGGGGCCTACGTCCAGCAGCTCGAGGTGGCGGCCGGCCTGGTCGCTACCGCCGCGCCGGAGCTGCAGTGGCGGCTGGCCTACCAGAGCCGTAGCGGGTCGCCGTCCGTTCCGTGGCTCGAGCCGGCCATCGTCGATCACCTCGGCGAGCTCGCCGCCGAAGGCGTCACGGATGTCGTGGTCGTGCCGGTCGGGTTCGTGAGCGACCACCTGGAGGTGCGGTGGGACCTCGACGTCGAAGCCGCCGCGGCGGCCGAGCAACTCGGGTTTCGGATGCGGAGAACGCCGACCCCCGGCCCCGATCCCCGATTCGCCGCCATGGTGCGCGAGCTCGTCGAGGAACGGCTGGATCCGACCCGCGCCCGCCGAGCGCTGTCGACGCTCGGGCCGGCGCACGATGTGTGCCCGCTCGACTGCTGCCCCGCGCCGTCGCGTCCCGGCCGCTAGCGTCCCCATGGTGGTCAGCGAAGGCGATCTGCTCTGGACGCCACCGCCCGCTCGGGTGCAGGCGTCGCGGCTGACCGACTTCGCCGGCTGGGTCGAGGCGCACCGTGGCATGCGGTTCGCGTCGTACGACGAGCTGCACCGGTGGTCGGTCAGCGACCTCGACGGCTTCTGGTCAGCGGTCGACGAGTGGGCCGGGATCCGCTGGACCAGCCATCCGGAACGGGCGTTGAAGGAACGCCGGATGCCCGGTGCGCGCTGGTTCGAGGGCGGCCGGCTGAGCTACGCCGAGCACCTGGTGCATCCCCTTGCGGCCGTCGAGGGCTCGGGGGCCGCCGTCATCGCGGTCCGCGAGGACGGCACCGAGACCCAGCTCACCTGGGACGAGCTGCGCGATCGCGTGGCACGGGTTCGCGGCTGGCTGCGCGAACACGACGTGCAGCGCGGGGACCGGGTCGTGGCGTTGCTCCCGAACGGCATCGAAGCCCTGGTGTGCGTGCTCGCCGTCGCGTCGCTCGGCGCCATCTGGTCGAGCTGCTCTCCGGACTTCGGTCCCACCGCGATCGAGGACCGGTTCACCCAGATCGAGCCGGTCGTGCTGCTGACCGTCGACGGCTACTGGTACGGCGGCAAGCAGTTCGATGTGAGGTCCGTCGTCACCGAGCTCCGCCGGAAGCTGCCGTCGTTGCAGGCCACCGTTCTCATTCCCTATCTCGATCCGGCGGCGACGCTTCCCGACTCGCACGACTGGGCCGATGTTCTCGCCACCGATCCGCAACCCGGCTTCGAGCCGATGGGTTTCGCCGAACCGCTGTGGCTGCTCTACTCCTCAGGAACCACAGGCCTGCCGAAGCCGATCATGCACGGGCATGGCGGCATGCTGCTCGAGCACACCAAGCAGCTGGCGCTTCATCTCGACCTGGGCCCCGGCGACCGGTTCTTCTGGTTCACGACCACCGGCTGGATGATGTGGAACCTGTTGATCTCCGGCCTTGCGGTCGGGGCGACGGTCGTGCTGTACGACGGCAACCCGTCGTACCCGGACGCGGACGCGTTGTGGCGGCTCGCCGACAAGCACCGCATCACCTGCCTCGGTCTCGGCGCGCCGTACCTGCAGGCCTGTGCCAAGGCAGGTCTCGAGCCGGGGCGCGACCACGACCTGTCGGCCCTGCGGACGGTCGGCTCGACCGGCGCGCCGTTGCCTCCCGAGGCCTTCGCCTGGGTCTACGGGTCGGTCCGCGATGACGTGATGCTGTCGTCCCTGTCGGGCGGCACCGACGTGTGCAGCGCGTTCGTCGGCGGCGCGACCTGGCTGCCGGTGCGCGCCGGCATCATCCCTTGCGCGCTGCTTGGATCCGCGGTCGCGGCATACGACTCCTTCGGCCAAGCGGTCGTCGGAGAGGTGGGTGAGCTGGTCATCACCGAGCCGATGCCCTCGATGCCGGTGGGCTTCTGGAACGACGCCGACGGCACCCGTTTGCGGGAGGCGTACTTCGCCACCTATCCGGGCGTCTGGCGGCACGGCGACTGGATCGCGATCGGTGCCGACGGCTCGTGCGTGATCTACGGGCGAAGCGACTCCACCCTGAACCGCGCCGGCGTGCGCATGGGGACGAGCGAGTTCTACCAGGTCGTCGACGACGTCCCCGAGGTCGAGGACGCGTTGGTGGTCGACACGTCGGCCGCGGGTCACGACGGTCATCTGTTGCTGTTCGTCGTACTGCGCGAGGGCGCGTCCCTCGACGACGTCGCGCCGGAGCTTCGACGCCGGATCAGGACACAGCTCTCGCCTCGGCACGTCCCCGACGACATCGTCGCGGTGGACGTGGTGCCGCGGACGTTGAACGGCAAGAAGTGCGAGGTGCCGGTGAAGCGGGTGCTGTCCGGCGTTCCCCTCGACCAGGCAGTCTCGGAGGGCGCACTCAAGGAGCCGGGTTCGATGGCGGTCTTCGTCGAGATGGCGGGCCGCTGGTAGTCAGGTCAGGCCGGGATCGTCCAGCCGTGGCAGGTCGTCGATCGACACCCCGAGGGTGTGCGTGACCTGCTCGGTCCGCGCATGGTGCGAAAGCTGTTCGTCGTTCGCGCCGGTGACGAGGACGACCGAGCCGCTGACCGCCAGTGGCCCCAGCAAGCCGTGGAACAGTGCCGGGCCGTCGTCGTAGCGCAGCACCGTGAGAACCCTCGCCGCGAAGGGCAGCTCCGTGTCCGCTGCCTCGATGAGATCGCCCCCGGTTGCGTCGTACGAGTCGAACGCGTCCGGCTGAGCGGCGACGAGGCGGCTGAAGTCGGCGCCCATCGCGGCGAGTGCGAGGCGTATGACGGGGCCGTCGGCGGCTTCGTCGAGGGTGGTGATGGTCAAGGCTCCGGCGCCGTCGAAGCTGACCCGGGCACCCACGGCCCAGGACGCCAGCAGGGCAACGATCGCCTGCCAATGCAGGGGAAGCCTGACCACCACAACGTCCCCCGGCTCGACGTCGTACTCGTCGATGAAGAGGTTGGCGGTCTTCGCGACCCAGTTCGCCGTGGTGGCGACCGACAGCTCGATGCGCTCCCCGCTCGCATCGTTGTAGTAGGTGGCGAACGGTCGTGCCCCGTCCCGGCGGAGCTCGGCGGCGAGCAGGTCGGCAGGCGTTGTCATCCGGTAAGGATCCGCCAGTCGTCGCGGGGGTTAACGAAAGGGTGTCGCACCGGCGGGCACCACCCATCGGGGCTACGCTGGTTTGCGGAGAACAAGACGCAGTCAACACACAGGGATCAGACGGGGAGGGAGCCGCTCGTGGCCCCCCGAGTGCTGGTCGACGCGACCGCAGTTCCCGCCGACCGCGGCGGGGTCGGGCGGTACGTCGACGGCCTTCTAGGAGCGCTGGGCGCGGTCGGCGCCGACCTTGCCATCGTCTGCCAGCGGGCCGATGCCGAGCGCTACTCCTTGCTTGCCCCGCAAGCCGTCGTCGTGCCCGGGCCGCCGGCCATCGCGCATCGTCCGGCACGGTTGGCGTGGGAGCAGACCGGCCTCCCGCTGGTCGCCCAGCAGCTTGCCGCAGAGGTCGTGCACTCGCCGCACTACACGATGCCTCTGCGGGTCGGCCTGCCGGTCGTCGTGACCATTCACGACGCGACGTTCTTCACCCAGCCCGAGGCGATCACCGCGGTCAAGGGCACCTTCTTCCGGTCGGCGACGCGCACCGCGCTGCGCCGTGCCACTCGCGTCATCGTGCCGAGCAAGGCGACGCGGGACGAGCTGATCAGGGTGCTCGACGCCGACCCGACGATGATCGACGTCGCCTATCACGGCGTCGATCCTGCGCTGTTCCACGTGCCGACCGATGCGGAGAAGGCACGGGTCGCGGCGCGGCTCGGGCTGCACGGCTCCTACATTGCGTTCCTCGGTGTCCTCGAGCCGCGCAAGAACGTCCCCGCATTGATCCGCGGATGGGTCGAGGCGGTCAGCTGGCGCGACGACCCGCCCGCGCTCGTGCTCGCCGGCGGCAGCGGATGGGACGACGACGTCGACATTGCGATCTCCGAGGTGCCGAGCCACCTGCGGGTGATCCGGCCCGGATACCTGCGCTTCGCCGACCTGCCGGGCTTCCTCGGCGGCGCGACGGTGGTCGCTTTTCCGAGTCATGGCGAGGGTTTTGGTCTGCCGGTGCTCGAGGCGATGGCGTGCGGGACGCCGGTGCTCACCACGCAACGGCTCTCGCTGCCGGAGGTCGGCGGCGACGCGGTCGCCTACACCGAGCCGGACGCTGCCTCGATCGGCGCTGCGCTCTCCGCCCTTCTCGACGACGGGGCCCGCCGGCACAGCCTGTCCGAGGCGGCCCTCAACCGGGCCCGGGAGTTCACCTGGCAGGCGAGCGCGGAAGCCCACCTCGCGTCCTACGCCCGCGCTGCCGCGCAGAACTGACCGCCCGTGGAGGCGGTTGTCCTCGTCGGCGGTCAGGGAACCCGACTCCAGCCGCTGACGCTGCGCACGCCCAAGCCGATGTTGCGGCTGGCCGGCGTGCCGTTCCTCGCTCATTTGATCGCCCGGCTGCGCGCGGCCGGCGTGGATCACCTCGTCCTCGCGACGTCCTACCTGCCCACGGCTTTCTCGGGCTACCTGGGCGATGGTGAGGGCATCGGGTTGCGGATCGACTACGTCACCGAACGCGTGCCGCTCGGCACCGGCGGCGGGATCCGCAACGTTGCCGGCCACCTTGAGTCGGGGCCGGACGAGCCGGTGCTCGTCCTCAACAGCGACATCGTGTCCGGGCACGACCTGAGTGCCCAGCTCGACCTGCACCGACGCGCCGGTGCAGCCGTCACCCTCCACCTCGTCGAGGTCGAGGACGCCAGGCCTTTCGGTTGCGTACCAACGGATCCGCAGGGTCGGGTCACTGACTTCGTGGAGAAGTCGGACCACCCGGTGGCGAACCTCATCAACGCCGGCTGCTACGTCTTCACCCGGCAGGTCATCGACGAGATCCCGGCCGGTCGCCCGGTCTCCGTCGAACGCGAGACGTTTCCCGGCCTGCTGTCGGCCGGCTCGCTGGTAATGGGGTACGTCGAGCCGTCGTACTGGCTGGATGTCGGAACTCCGGCCACCTTCGTCCAGGCGAGCGCCGATGTCGTGCGCGGCGTTGCGCCCTCGGAGGTCCTGCCGGGCCCGGTCGGCGACACGCTCGTCGACGTCGCGGCAACGGTCGCGGCCACGGCCGACGTCACCGGTGGCTCAGCGGTCGGCGCCGCGATGATCGATGACGGCGTGCGGGTCGACGGCTGCGTCGTCGGCGACGGTACGCACATCGAGTCCGACGCCCAGCTGGTCCGCTGCCTGGTCGGATCGGATGCCCGCATCGGCGCCCGATGCACGCTGACCGACGCGGTCATCGGAGACGGCGCGACCGTCGGCGCGGACAACGACCTTGCGGCCGGGATCCGCGTCTGGAACAACGCCGTGATCCCGCCGGCGTCGATCCGCTTCTCTCCGTTGCCCTGACGCGGTCACCCGCGACGGACGACGACGCTCCCACCTTCCGGCATCGGCGCGACCACACCACGAAGCCCGCGGGTTGCGAGCGCGGTCAGCAGCCGGCCGGTCACGATCCCGACCGTGAACTGATCCGTCCCGGACACCGTCACACGATCGCCGTCGAGGTCGATCCTGACGGCGTCGGTCCGCACCGCATCGACGGCCGGCACGATCGCGTCTTCGGCCACCACGACGTCGCTCACCCCTGGGGCATCCACCGCCGGGAGCGGCGCGCTGTTGTCGAGCGCATCGCGCATCGCCTCGCGAGTGCCGCGTCGGAACATGTCGTCCGCGGCGGAACGTACCAGCGGCCGGGCTCCGCGATCGGGTTCCGCGTGCCGGACCGGGAACCCGCGAATGACGGCGACCGGTGTCGAGCTCAGCTTGCCCTTGACGAGGTCGGCAGCGGAGGCGAGCTCGTCTGCGACGGCGATCACCGTTGCTTCGAGCGGGCGACCACTCGTGTCGCCCTCGCCGCGCAGGTCCCAGAGCACGTCGATGCCCGCGGCGCCGATCGCGGTGTCGATGACGCCTTCCCGCCAGGGCCGGCCCATGGTGTCGCTGACGATGACGGCCACGTCGATGCCCAGCCGCTCGTGCAGACCGGATCGGATCCGGGCTGCGGACGCGTCAGGATCCACCGGCAGGAGCGCCACGACTCCGTCGGGGACATTGCTCGCGTCGATTCCTGCGGCGGCAAGGACGAACCCGTGGTGCGTCTCGACGATCTGCGTGTCTCCGCGTTCCGCGACCACCCGAGCGGTCTCGCCGGCCAGGTGGTCGGCGCGGGTTCCGGTGACCAACCGGCCTTCTGCCTTTGACACGATCTTGCTCGTCACCACGATGACGTCGCCGTCGCGCAGTTCGGCGCCGGCCGCGGCGAGCAGCCCCGCGATGTCGTCGCCCGCCGTCACCTCCGGTAGGCCGTCGACGCCGAAGAGCTCGAGCCGCACGGGCATCAGCCGGCTCCGCTGGGCAGATCGACGGCAGCGCGGGCCATCGCGACGGTCGCACCGAGGTCGTCCATCATCAACGGCACGGCGGCCGCGCGGAAACCGGCAGCACGAAGCGGTGCCACCGCATGGGCATCGCGCTCGTCGACCAGCCAGCCGTCGATCAACCCGCCCGAGGGTCGCGCGCCGTAGTGCCGGGCGACGGCCTCGGCCGTCGTCTCGACCCCGATCGCCGCGAGGCACGCATCCGCCATCCCCCGCACCGGTGCGTCGCCGACGATCGGCGACAACCCGACCACGGGCGCTGGGGTCGCGCGCAGCGCGGCAGAAATGCCAGGAACCGCAAGGATCACGCCGATCGAGACGACCGGGTTGCTCGGCGGCAACAGCACGAGGTCGGCATCCCGAAGCGCATCGAGTACACCGGGCGCCGGCTTCGCGGCATCGACGCCGCGAATGTCGAAACCGGTCGCCGGAACTGCGACATGCAGGCGGACCCACCACTCCTGGAAGTGCACGCTGCGACCGTCCTCGAGGTCCACGTGGGTCTCGATCGGCGCGTCCGTCGCAGGAAGCAGTCGCACGCCGGTGTCCCAGCGCCGGCACAACCGGCGGGTCACCTCGGACAGCGGTACGCCGGCCTGCAGCCACTGGGTGCGCAGCACGTGGGTGGCGAGGTCCAGGTCGCCGAGACCGAACCAGTCCGGAACGCCGGCGTCCTCGATCGAAGCGGCGTACGTCGAAAGCTCGTCGCGGATGCGGAAGGTCTCGTTCTCGCGACCCCATCCGCGTTCGGCCGAGATCCCGCCGCCGAGGGTGTACATCACGGTGTCGAGGTCGGGGCAGATCCGCAGCCCGAGCATGGTGACGTCGTCGCCGGTGTTGGCGATGACGGTGGTGTCGTGCCCGAGCTCACGCAGCCCGAGCAGGAAGCGAGCGCCACCGACCCCGCCGGACAGCACCGTGACACGCACGCGGTGCAGTCTTGCCTACCGCGTAGGGTCGACTGCATGCAGCGGCCCGATTCGACCGCGGGGGCCGGCGGCAACGCCCTGCGTCGGGCGCTGCGTCGTGCGGACGACGGCAAGGCCCTTGACCGCACCGAGGCCGAGGTCCTGCTGCAGGCGCGGGGAGCGGACCTCGACCGGCTTGCCGGGATCGCCTCCCGGGTGCGGGACGCCGGCCTTGCCGCGCTCGGCCGCGCGGGCACGGTCACGTACAGCCGCAAGGTGTTCGTGCCCCTGACCCGACTGTGCCGTGACCGCTGCCACTACTGCACCTTTGCCACGACGCCGGGCCGGCTTCCCGCGCCGTACCTCACGCCGGACGAGGTGCTCGACATCACCCGTCGTGGTGCCACGGCGGGCTGCAAGGAGGCGTTGTTCACCCTCGGCGACAACCCCGAGGCGCGCTGGAAGCCCGCGCGGGACTGGCTGGACGCGCACGGGTTCGACTCGACCCTGGGCTACCTGCGCGCGATGGCCATCCGGGTGCTGGAAGAGACCGGTCTGCTGCCGCACCTCAACCCGGGGGTCATGACGTGGCAGGACCTGCAGCGCCTCAAGCCGGTCGCGCCGTCGATGGGCCTGATGCTCGAGACGACCGCTGACGTTCCCGCACATCGCGGCAGCCCGGACAAGGTGCCGGCGGTGCGGCTGCGCACGATCGAGGACGCCGGCCGCAGCAACATCGCGTTCACGACCGGGCTGCTCATCGGCATCGGCGAGTCGACGGCCGACCGGGTCGAGTCGATGTTCGCCCTGCGCGCGCTCGCACGGCAGTACGGCCACATCCAGGAAGTCATCATCCAGAACTTCCGCGCGAAGCCGGACACGGCGATGCGCAGCTCGAACGATCTCGACCTCGACACCTACGTCGCGACGATCGCCGTCGCGCGAATGGTCCTGGGTCCTCAGGTGCGAGTCCAGGCTCCGCCCAACCTGGTCGACCTCGACGAGTGCCGCCGGTTGCTGCGAGCCGGCATCGACGACTGGGGTGGTGTCTCGCCGCTCACCCCCGACCACGTCAACCCGGAGCGACCGTGGCCGCAGCTCGATGAGCTCGCCCGGGTCAGTGCGGACTGCGGATACGCCCTCACCGAGCGGCTCACCGCGCATCCGCGGTACCTCGAGGAGCCGTGGCTCGACCCCCGGTTGCGCCCGCACGTCGCGGCCCTTCGCGACCAGCACGGGCTGGCCCGGACCGATGCACGGCCGGCCGGCATCCCCTGGCAGGAACCGGACGGCGGATGGGATGACGCCGGGCGCGTCGACCTGTTCGAAGCGATCGACACCGAGGGGCGGCGCGAGCAGGCGCGGTCAGATGTCGACACCGCGTACGGCGCATGGGATGCGGTGCAGGTCAGCGACGCGGCCCGTCGGCGGGGGAGTGCGGTTGCCGAGCCGGCCGGCGTGGCCCGCCTCGGCCGCGAGTTCGCGGCTGCGTTGCGGCAGGCCGAGTCCGACCCGGCCGGGCTGTCCGACGCCGCCGCGCTCGTGTTGTTCGAGGCGCTCCCGGGGGCTGAGATCGACGCGCTCGCACGGCTCGCCGATGACCTGCGCCGCGACGCGGTCGGTGACACCGTCAGCTACGTCGTCAACCGCAACGTCAACTTCACCAACGTCTGTTACACCGGCTGCCGGTTCTGCGCCTTCGCGCAGCGGCGTACGGACGCCGACGCCTACACGCTGTCACTCGATGAGGTGGGCGCTCGTGCCGACGCGGCGGCACTCGTCGGCGCGACCGAGATCTGCATGCAGGGCGGCATCTCGCCGGAGCTGCCGGCAACGGCGTACTTCGACTTGGCCCGGGAGATCAAACGGCGGCAGCCACAGCTGCACCTGCATGCGTTCAGCCCGATGGAGGTCGTGAACGGTGCCGCACGGATGGGCCTGTCGATCCGTGACTGGCTCATCGCCGCGATGGAAGCCGGCGTCGACTCGTTGCCGGGCACTGCGGCGGAGATCCTCGACGACGAGGTCCGGTGGGTCCTCACCAAAGGCAAGTTGCCGGCCGCAACCTGGGTCGAGGTCGTCACCACCGCGCACGCGCTCGGGCTGCCGACGACCTCGACGATGATGTACGGGCACGTCGACACCCCGGCGCACTGGGTCGCCCACCTGAAGCTGCTTGCGCGCATCCAGGCCGAGACCGGCGGCTTCACGGAGTTCGTGCCGTTGCCGTTCGTGCATCACAACTCGCCGATCTACCTGGCCGGCCTTGCCCGGCCGGGTTCGACTCGCCGCGAGGACCGCGCGGTTCATGCGATGGCGCGCATCCTCCTGCACGGGCGGATCCGGCACATCCAGACCTCGTGGGTGAAGCTCGGCGGCGAGGGCTGTGTCGAGATGCTGCGCGGCGGCGTCGACGACCTCGGCGGCACCTTGATGGAGGAGACGATCAGCCGGATGGCCGGCTCGCAGCACGGGTCGCGCCGTACGCCGGCCGAGCTCGAAGCGATCGCAGCCGCGGCCGGGCGCCCGGCCCGGCAACGAACGACCTTGTACGGCGACGTCGTGTCACCCGGGCGAACGGAGCTCAACGTGGCAGGCTGATCGGGTGACCTGCGCATGACGACGAAGACCCCACGCCAGCGAGCCGGAGCGAACGGCTCCGCCTCGAGCGCCGACCGCACCATCGACCTGACCGACCGGATCCTTGCAACGACCGATGACGCCGTCGAGGCGCGGCTGGCCGCCATCGAGACCGCGCTCGGCCGGCTGCAGGACGCGGTGATCGACGGTTTCGCCGACCTGCGGACGCAGGTCGCCGGCGAGGTCGATGGCGCCATGACCCGGCTGGAACATGCCAACGCGGCGGTCCGGGCGAGCTTCGCGGCCGACCTCGCCGCGGTCCGCGCGGATCTCGCCGACGCGCTGGTGGAGGTCCGCGGCCAGGTCGAGTCCACGGTCGGCACCGCCAACTCGGCGATCGCGGCCACGCTCGATCAGCACGGTGCCGCCGCGCACAGCGTCCTCGAGGCGGTCGAGGGCGAGGTCAAGGCCGGTCTCGGTGAGATGAGCCGGTCGCTGGCCAACCAGCTCGGGGCCATCCGTGGCGTGACCGGAACCCTCGGCGGCAGCACCGAGCGGCTGGTCGGTGCCGGGCAGGCGCTGCTGGCCTATCTGGGCGAGCGCGACCAATGGCTCGAGCGCGAGCGCGATCGCGTGCTTCACGACGTCCTCGAGGAGTTCGCCGCCGGCCTGTCCGGGCGCGGGCGCCGCTCGCTCACCACCAGGATGCGCGACGTCGTCGAGCGCCGGCGCGACTCCCGTGACGCCGAGCGCTACCGGCGTGGCCAGGACGGCGCACCGGTGCTGTCGATCCCGTCGGTGCCACCGGAGCTGGCGGCGCTTTCCGAGCCGGCGGTGGCGGAGCGGGTGGCGGAGCCGATCTCGGCGGACCAGGCACCCACCAAAAAGCCCGAAAAGGGTACGAAACCGGGCAAACGCTCGGCACGAAACGGGCAACGCGTACCGGGCTCGGCGGCCGAACCGCACTGAGCAGTTCGGGCAATACCACCGTTGCTCTTGACTTACCGGCTACGACGCGCGTGTAATTCCAGGCGTGTTATTCGCCGAGACGCACCATCGTGCTGACCCTGACCCGCTGACCACCATGGACCGGGTGCACGGGCAGCGACATGGAGGCGCTATGACCGAGCCGCTGATCCTGCTGGGTCCCGACGAGCAACCCGAACCCCTGCCGTGGCAGGAAGAGGCGTTGTGCGCGCAGACCGACCCGGAGGCCTTCTTCCCGGAGAAGGGTGGATCGACCCGGGAGGCGAAGCGGGTGTGCAGCCGGTGTGACGTGCGCGGCGAGTGCCTCGAGTACGCGCTCGCGCACGACGAGCGGTTCGGCATCTGGGGCGGGCTGTCCGAGCGCGAGCGCCGCCGGCTCAAGCGCCGCGTGGTCTGACCGTCCGCTTCCCGCTCTCCCTGCCCGCACGCACCGGCCGCTCCCGGCCATCGAGCGGGCGAGCATGGCCGGGTGGCATAGGCTGAGCCGCTGCCGACGGACCCGGCAGCCGCTTGCGATGACCTCCTGATGACCCAGCCGCCGCCCCGTACCCGCCATCGGGGGCACCGCGTGAGCGCGGTCCTCGTGTCCCATGACGGCGCGCAGTGGCTGCCCGACGTACTCGAGGCGCTCGCCGCGCAGACCCGGCCGCCCGACCGTCTGGTCGCCGCTGACACCGGCAGCACCGATGACTCGCTCGACCTGGTCCGGGCGGCGCTGGGACCGGACTGCGTGGTCGAGCTCGCTCGCGACGTGCCGTTCGGCGCGGCGGTGCAGGCCGGGCTCGACTCGCTAGTGGCGGTGCCGGACGCCGGGCCTGACGACGCCGAGCCGGTCGAGTGGATCTGGCTCGTGCACGACGACTGCGCTCCGGCGCCGGGTGCCCTCGACGAGCTGCTGGTGCGGGTCACCCAGTCGCCGTCGGTCTGGCTGGTCGGGCCAAAGGTTCGAGGGTGGGGCGGCGCCCGGCTGCTCGAGGCCGGGCTGACCATCGACGCGACCGGCCATGTGGACACCGGCATCGAGGGCGTGGAGCTCGATCAGGGCCAGCGCGACGACGTCGACCAGGTCCTCGCGGTCGGCACCGCCGGTGCCCTCATCCGCCGCGACGTCTGGGACCGGCTCGGCGGTCTCGACCCGGCGTGGGCGGCGTACGCCGATGACATCGACCTCGGCTGGCGGGTGAACGCAGCCGGCGGCCGGGTCGTGGTCGCGACCCGGGCGATCGTCCGGCACGCCCGTGCACAGACCGTCGGCCGGCGGGAGGTGGCGAGCGAGCACGGCTCGCCACTGGTCGCCCGCCGGCGGTGTGGCATGCAGGTCGTTCTCACGAACACCGCGCCGTGGCTGGTGCCGTTGCTGCTCGCTCGGTATGCCGTCGGTGGCCTGTTGCGAGCGCTCGGCCTGCTGGTCGTCTCCCGTCGACCGGCCCGGGCGGGTGCCGAGCTCGCCGCTGTCGTCGAGGTCTACCTGCGGCTGCCGATGATCGCGACCGGACGACGTGACCGGTCCGGGCCGCGCCAGGTCGGACATCACCAGCTGCGCCAGCTGCTGCCGCGGGGCGCGAGCCGTTGGCGCTCCTCTCCGTTCCGGATCTCGCGCCCCGCCACCGCGCGCGTGACCGCATCAGGACGCAGTACGTCCGCCGAGTCCGGACCGGTTTCCGAGGAAGCCGAGTCGCTTCAGCTCGACCAGAGCCTGCTCAGCCGGTTCCTGCGCCGGCCCGCGTCGCTGCTCTTCGTGCTGATGGCGGTGCTCGCCCTCGTCGCCGACCGGCACCTGCTGACCGCGGTGTTGCACGGCGGGCGGTTGCTCCCCGCGCCCAACGGGGCCAGCGATCTGTGGTCGACCTACCTGGCGACCTGGCACCCGTCGTCGCTCGGTTCGGTCACCCCGGCGCCGCCGTCGCTTGCCATCCTTGCGGCGCTGTCCACGGTCGCGTTCGGCAAGGTCTGGCTGGTCGTCGACATCATCCTGCTCGGCGCGGTGCCGCTCTGCGCGCTCAGCGCGTTTGTCGCCGCCCGTGCTCTGACCTCCGCGGTCCGGGTCCGAATCTGGGTCGCGATCGTCTACTCGCTCCTGCCGGCGGTGACCGGCGCGGTCGCCGGCGGACGCATCGACGTCGCGGTGGCCGCGATCGTTTTGCCGTTGGTCATTCGCGCCGCGGCGTCTGCTGTTCGTCTCGAGGTCCGTGGCTGGCGCCGCGGGGTCGCCGCCGGGCTGTTGCTCGCTGTTGGGACCGCCTTCGCGCCGTTGCTGTGGGTCCTCGCGGCGGCAGCGCTGGTTCTGGCGGTCGCGCTCTGTCTGCTCGAGCCGGACCGGCGGCGGACCGCCGCCGCGCGACTGGTCCCGGTGGCGGCGATTCTCGTCGTACCGCTGCTCGTCCTCGCGCCATGGAGCGGGTACGTCGTCCGGCACCCGAAGGTGCTGCTCGCCGGCGCCGGGCTGCCGGAGTTCTACACCGCGCAGCACGCGCCTTCCGGGCTCGACCTCGTGCTGCTGCATGCCGGCGGTCCCGCGCAACCGCCGCTGTGGATCGGCGTGCCGCTGCTGCTCGCCGCGTTGCTCGGCCTCACCCGGCGCAACCGGATCCTGGCCGCGCGGATCGGAGCCGTGCTGCTCGTGGGCGGTGTCGGTGTCGCGGTGTGGGTGACCCGGACGAGCGGCGTGACCGCAGGGCTGCCGGCCACCCGGCACTGGCCGGGCCTGGCGTTGCTCGTCGCCGGCGCGGGTGCGCTGATCTCGGTGCTCGTGGCCGCGACTGGAGCCCGGCCGCGACTGCGGCAGCAGAGCTTCGGCTGGCGGCAGCCGACGGCGGTCCTGCTCGTGCTCGCCGCGCTCGCGGCGACCGGCGACCTCGCGGTCGGCTGGATGGTGC
Source organism: Mycobacteriales bacterium (assembly GCA_035504215.1). NCBI lineage: Bacteria > Bacillati > Actinomycetota > Actinomycetes > Mycobacteriales > Mycobacteriales bacterium. Next base: position 9,993 of record DATJSI010000066.1, on the reverse strand, counting down.
GCGGAGCCGGTCGCCCGCTCACGTCCGCGAGTGCGCGGGTGCTCCCGCTGTTCGTGCAGTCCGAGCTCGGGCTCAAGCCCACCTCGCCCCGCGCCCTCCTGCTCACGGTGGACGGACCCGTCGTCTCCTATGCGGTCGTGAGACGGCCCGGTGGTCCGGTGCTCGGCGACGCGGACACTGCCCCGTCGTCGACGACGTCGGCCGCAGCCGGATCGGCGGCGGCGCGCCTTGATGCCGCGGTCCGGGACCTGGTCGCGGCCCGGCCCGGTGCCGGCTCCGAGCTGGTGCCGTTCGACATCGGGTACGTCGTCGTCCCGTCAGCCAGCGCGGGGCAGCTTCGCTCGGCGCTCGGCCGGGCGACGTCGCTGACCGTGGTTCCCGCCCCCGGTGCGACCGTGTGGCGATCGACCGCGCCGACCAGCGAGCTCAGCATTCTTCGGGGCGGCGCGGTTGCGACCGCGCTCGACGGGCGCGTGCCGGTCCGACCCGACTCGGTGCCGCTCGCTGCGCGGTCGGGATCGGCCGACGTGGTCACCGCGCCCAGCCCGGGCGGCGCGCTCGTTGTGCTCGCCGAACCCGCGGACCGCGGATGGCACGCGACGCTTGACGGCAAGCCGCTGGCCCGCCGGACCGCGTACGGCTGGGCGCAGGCGTTCGTCCTGCCACCGACGGGTGGCCGGCTGCGGATCGACTTCGACGGCAGCACGCGGCACTGGTGGCTGATCGCCGAGCTGGCCGTTCTGGTGGTGGTGTGCGGCTTGTCCCTGCCCGGTCGCCGGCCTGACGACGACCCGGACGGTGTCGCGTGAGGCGCCCGCCGATCGTGGCGAGCGCCGTGGCGGTGGCGCTGGTCGCGCTCGGCGTGGTGGGCGGCATCACCGGGTCGACCGCCGCCAAGGTGGTCGCGGCGCACGCTACGACGGCGCCGATCACCGCCGGCACGCTGGTGTGCCCGGCGCTCGACGGCGCCCTTCCGGCCACCTCGACCAGCGTCGTCGCCGCAGACTTCGCCGGCTCCTTGTCGCCGCCCTCGACGAGCGCGGGGACCGTGCGCTCCACCGTGCTGGCGGGCAAGGCCAGCAAGACCACCGCGCTCTCGCTCGTACCGGCTGCGATCCTGCACAGCACGCCGAAGGTGAACCAGACCGTGGCGATCTCCGCGTCCGGTTCTGTTGCCGCGTCCCTCGCGGCTGACGAGGTGGGGCTCACCAGCGCCGGACGCTTCCGCGGGTTGTACGGCGTGAACTGCGTCGCACCGGCCACCGACTGGTGGTTCGCGGGCGCGGACGGCCGGGTCGGGTACACCGACGCGTTGATCATCGCCAACCCCGGTCGCACGGCGTGTGAGATCTCGATCTCGCTGTGGGGTGTGAAGGGGCCGCTTCAGGCCCCCACCGTGTCGTCGGTGCGGGTGCCCGCCCGCACCGCTATGCGTGTCTCGGTGGCCTCGATTGCGCCGGATGCGCCGACGCTCGCCGTACACGTCCATGCCTCGAGCGGCGCCGTCACTGCCGCGCTGATCGATCGACGCTCGTCGGGCCTGAAGCCGGACGGGTCGGACTTCCTGCCCGCGACTGCCGCGCCGGCCCGCTCGGCCGTGGTGCCCGGCTTCGCGCCCGGCCCGGGTCAGCGCCAGCTGGTGCTGGCCGACCCCGGGACCGTCGACGCGACGGTCAACGTCCGGCTGGTCACGCGGTCGGGTTCGTTCGTGCCGGTCGGCAACAACCAGATCGTCGTGAAGGCCGGGCACACCCGGGTGGTCACCTTGGACAAGGCGTTCGCCGGCACGACCGGCGCGGTGGCGCTGACCAGCGACCAGCCGGTCGTCGCGCAGGGCTTGTCGGTGACCACGGCGCCCCGGCCGCGCCGGCCGGACCTGATGTGGCTGGCCGCAGTACCTCCGCTGGTCGGGTCGACGGGAATCGCCGACGGGCGCGAGCCGGACGGCGGCAGCTGCTCGCTGCTGCTGTCCGCTCCCGAGGGGCGGGCCGAGGTCACGATCAGGACGCCGTCGGGCCGGACGTCGACGATCAGCATTCCGGCCGGCCGCAGCGTCGACGTCGACATCACCTCGACGATCCGTCCACCGGCCGGGCGGGCGGGGTCGGGAGTCTGGCCGTTCGTCGTGACGGCGGTCGGGTCGGCTCCGGTGTACGGCGTGCGGGTGCTGCAGTTCGGCGGCGCGCATGGCGCGCTCATCACCGGCGAGCCGCTGATCGCGCTGCCGACGCCTACGGTTCTGCCTTCGGTGCGCTCGGACCCGGCACTCGCGACCCGCTGAGCCGCGGCCGTCGGCTCAGGCCGGCGGCTCGGCGTCCCCAAATCCCGGGTCCACGACGTCCGGGTCGAGGCCGAGGTAGTTCGCGACCACGTGGACCACGACGTCGTGGACCAGGTCCTCGAGATCCTCGAGGTTGTGGGCCCGGAGCTCGATCGGCTTGCGGTAGAGCACGATGTGCGTGCGTCCGCGTGGCGGCCCGGGCAGGATCTGGGCGAGCAGGACGCCGGCCGACTCGATCGCCCCTTCGGTGGCGGCCTGCTCGCTGCCGAGCTCGGCGCCGGGCACCAGGTCGACCGCGAACTCGACGTCGGCGAGTTGTTCCTGCCACCGGTGCTCGACGTGCTCCACCGCGTCGCTCGCGATCCGGTCGAACCGATCCGCCGGGGAGGCCGAGATCGGCACGCCGGAGCGAACCAGCGGGCCGCGAATCCCTCGGCCGTGGCGGTCGCGGTGCACGCGATGCAGCGTAGGAGGTCCGCGACACGGATCGCGTTCGCGGCCAGGGTGATAGGTGCGGGTGGGTGGCGACCGGTACGGTCCCGTCGTGAGCCCTCTGCGCCGCTGCTCGCGGACCGCGTGCGCCCGCCCGGCGGTGGCGACGCTCACCTACGCGTATTCCGACTCGACCGCGGTCGTGGGCCCGCTCGCGACGTACGCGGAGCCGCACTCCTACGACCTGTGCGAGGTGCACGCGCACGGGCTCACCGCGCCCCGGGGGTGGGAGGTGCTGCGCCTCGACATCGAGGCCGACCGGCTGCCCGGCATCGACGACCTCGAGGCGCTCGCGGACGCGGTGCGGGAGGCCGCTCGGCCCGGCCCCCTCCCGGCCAAGGACCCGGCGCCGGCCGAAGCCGGCGAGCCGGGTGATTTCGGGCGGCGCGGGCACCTTCGGGTGTTGCCGGCCCCCAGCGAGTCCTGATGAACCGACGCCGGCTTCTGGCGATCTGGGCGGTTTGAGCCGAACCTCCCCATTCTCAAGGAACCGGGCACTCGCGCCGATGGGAAGGCAACCCCAGTCGCCCACCCGGGAGCACGCACGCCATGAAGTCGACCAAGACCCCAGCCGTCCCTGAGCAGCCGTCCTCGCTCACCCGCCGGGGTGCCCGCACCGGTGCCGAGTGCCCGAGCTGCGGGAGCGAGCGCCTGACCTCGCTGTCCATGACGCTCACCGACGGCACCATCGTGAGCTTCTCCTCGTGCCACAACTGCGAGCACCGCACGTGGGCCGACGGCAGCGGCCGGTTGGACATCGCCGACGTGCTGAGCCGCGCGACCAAGCGCAAGGCGAGCTGAGACTCTCAGCGCTGCGCGCCGTTGGGCTAGCGTCGTTGAGGTGCCTTCCCGCCTCGAAGAGATCGTCAAGGCTTACGACATCCGGGGAATCGTCCCCGACCAGCTGAACGCGTCGATCGCCCGGGACGTGGGCGCGGCGTTCGTTCGCTGCGTCGACGCCGGCCAGGTCGTCATCGGTCACGACATGCGGGAGTCCTCGCCCGGACTCGCCGCGGCGTTCGCGGAGGGCGCGACCGCCCAAGGCGCGGACGTCATCGCGATCGGGCTGGCGTCGACCGACCTGCTGTACTTCGCGGCCGGGCATCTCGATGTCCCTGGCGCGATGTTCACCGCCAGCCACAACCCGGCGCGCTACAACGGGATCAAGCTGTGCCGCGCGGGGGCGGCACCGGTCGGTCAGGACACCGGTCTGGCCGACATCCGGAGCATGGTGGAGCAAGGGGTTCCGGCGTACGACGGATCGCCCGGCTCGGTGAGCGAACGCGACCTGCTGCCGGACTACGCGAGCTACTTGAAGGACCTGGTCACGGGCATCCGTTCGATCCGCCCGCTGAAGGTGGTGGTCGATGCCGGCAACGGGATGGGCGGGCTGACCGTCCCGGCGGTGCTCGACGACCTGCCGCTCACCGTGACGCCGATGTACTTCGAGCTGGACGGGAGCTTCCCCAACCACGAGGCCAACCCGATCGAGCCGGCGAACCTCGTCGACCTGCAGGCGAAAGTGGTCGAGACCGGTGCCGACCTCGGGCTGGCGTTCGACGGGGACGCCGATCGCTGCTTCGTGATCGATGAGCTCGGCGCGGCGGTCTCCCCGTCGGCGCTCACCGCGTTGATCGCGACTCGGGAGCTCGCCCGTGCGCCCGGCAGCAGCGTGATCTACAACCTCATCACGTCGCACGCGGTCCCCGAGATCGTCCGCGAGTACGGCGGCGTGCCGGTCCGGTCACGGGTCGGGCACTCCTTCATCAAGGCGACGATGGCCGAGACCGGCGCCGTGTTCGGCGGCGAGCACTCCGGTCACTTCTACTTCCGCGACTTCTGGCGCGCCGACTCGGGCATGCTCGCCGCGCTGCACGTCATCGCCGCCTTGGGCGGGCAGGACGAGCCGCTGTCCGTAGTGGTGGAACGGTTCAGCCGCTACGAGAGCTCGGGCGAGATCAACAGCGAGGTCGACGACCAGGCGGCAGCGACCGCTGCGGTGCGCGCGGAGTTCGCGGGCGAGGATGGCGCGACGGTCGACGAGCTCGATGGGCTGACCGTCGAGCTGGCCGACGGCTCCTGGTTCAACCTGCGGCCGTCCAACACTGAACCGTTGTTGCGCCTCAACGTGGAGGCCACCACGGCAGCCGGCGTCGACGCCCTTCGGGACCGCGTGCTGGCGATCGTCCGGCGCTGAGCCGCCCGGCCGCGCGCGGCGTTCGGGCGCCGGTGTCTAGGGTTGAGCGCGTGGACCTCGACCCTGCGCTGCTTGCGATCCTGGCCTGCCCGAACTGTCGCGCCGAGCTTCGCGTCGACGATGCCGCCGAGGAGCTGGTCTGCACCGGCTGCGGCTACGCCTACCCGGTGCGCGACAACATCCCGGTCCTGCTCATCGACGAGGCTCGCCGCCCGGACGGCGCGGCCTCGGAATGACCGAACCGGACCTCGACCGGCTTGACGACGTCGCAGGTCTCACGGCGGCCGACCCGCAGGACATGCTGCGCGCGGTCGCGACCTCCGCGGCCCAGATCCGCGCCTCGCTGACCGCCACGCGGGAGGCCGCACTGGCGCCGCTCGGCCTGGACGAACGCCCGCGCGCCATCGTCGTCGCCGGCATGGGCGGGTCGGCGGTCTCCGGAGACGTGCTGGCGGCGGTCGTCGGGCTTGGCTGCCCGGTGCCCGTCGTGGTCCACCGCGGTCCCGGGCTGCCCGGTTGGGTCGGCGCGGCCGACCTCGTCGTCGCCGTGTCATGCTCCGGGGGTACGGCGGAAACGCTCGCCGCCGCCGGCGAGGCGGTGCGCAGGCACGCCCGGTTGCTCGGTGTCGGATCGGGCGACTCGCCGCTGGAGGCGCTGTGCAGCTCCGGCGGCGGAAGCTACGTGCCGGTGACCAAGCAGCTCTCGCCGCGCTCGACGATGTGGGGACTCGTCGTACCCCTGCTGGTCGTTGCCGAGCGGTTCGGGCTGGCCGACCTCGGCGTCGCCCACGCCCACTTGGAGGCCGCTGCGGTTCAGCTGGAGTCGCTCGCCACGTTGTGCGGGCCGGATCGCGAGTCCTTCCTCAACCCCGCGAAAGCCCTGGCCGCCGAGCTGTCGGGCGCGCTGCCAATGGTCTGGGGCTCCGGCCAGATGGGGCCGGTCGCCGCGGCGCGCGCGGTGAACCAGATCGCGGAGAACGCCAAGCTGCCAGCGATCGCGGGCGCGTTGCCGGAGGCGGCGCACAACCAGGTCGTCGCGTTCGACGGACCGCTCGCCGCCGGCGACCCCGACGACGATCTGTTCCGCGACCGGGTCGACGAGGCTGCGCCGTACCGGGTGCGGCTGGTCCTGGTACGCGACGACGCCGGCGAGCCGGCAGCGACGCGACTCGCCGACGTGTGTGCCGAGCTGGCCGGCCGGCGCGGCGTCGCGGTGTCGGAGATCAGTGCCCAGGGCGCCGGCGCGATCGAGCGGTTTGCCTCACTGGTCGGCCTGCTCGACTACGCGAGCGTCTACCTCGCGCTCGCCTACGGGATCGATCCGACCCCGATCGCTCCGATCGACGAGCTCAAGCTCGCGATGCGCGATTCCCCTACCCTGTGAGAGATCGCGCGCAGCGTTCATCCCTGCCGCTGCCACCCTGCTGAGGAGTGTCCATGGACTACCGCGTCGCCGATCTTTCGCTGGCCGAGTTCGGTCGCAAGGAGATCACGCTCGCCGAGCACGAGATGCCCGGCCTGATGGCGATGCGGGCGGAGTACGCCGACGCGGCTCCGCTGTCCGGCGCTCGCATCACCGGCTCGCTGCACATGACGGTGCAGACCGCGGTGCTGATCGAGACGCTCGTCGCGCTCGGCGCGCAGGTGCGCTGGGCCTCCTGCAACATCTTCTCGACCCAGGACCACGCAGCGGCCGCCGTCGTCGTCGGCCCGAACGGCACCGTTGACGCACCGGCCGGCGTACCCGTGTTCGCCTGGAAGGGCGAGACGCTCGAGGAGTACTGGGCGGCGACCGAGTCCGCGTTGCGCTGGCCGGACGGCGGTCCCAACATGCTTCTCGACGACGGTGGTGACGCGACACTGCTCGTGCACAAGGGCGTGGAGTTCGAGAAGGCCGGAACCGTGCCCGACCCGTCGACGGCGGACAGCGAGGAGTTCGCCGTGGTGCTCCGGCTGCTCACCCGCTCGGTCGCCGAGGACGCTCGGCGCTGGACCGAGATCGCCAACGGCATCCGCGGCGTCACCGAGGAGACCACGACCGGTGTGCACCGGCTCTACCAGATGCACGAGCGCGGCGAGCTGCTCTTCCCCGCGATCAATGTCAACGACTCGGTGACGAAGTCGAAGTTCGACAACAAGTACGGCTGCCGGCACTCGCTCATCGACGGCATCAACCGCGCCACCGACGTGCTGATCGGCGGCAAGGTCGCCGTCGTCTGCGGGTATGGCGACGTCGGCAAGGGCTGCGCAGAGTCGCTGCGCGGACAAGGGGCCCGAGTGGTCATCACGGAGATCGACCCGATCTGCGCGCTGCAGGCGGCCATGGACGGTTACCAGGTCGCCCGGCTCGAGGACGTCGTCGGGACCGCGGACATCTTCGTCACCGCTACCGGCAACTACAACATCGTCATGGCCGCCGACATGGCGCGGATGAAGCAGGGCGCGATCGTCGGCAACATCGGCCACTTCGACAACGAGATCGACATGGCCGGCTTGTCGAGGCTGGACGGCGTGCGCCGTGTGAACATCAAGCCCCAGGTCGACGAGTGGTTCTTCGCGGACGGGCACTCGATCCTCATCCTCAGCGAAGGCCGGCTGCTCAACCTCGGCAACGCCACCGGTCACCCGTCGTTCGTGATGAGCAACTCGTTCACCAACCAGACCATCGCCCAGGTCGAGCTGTTCACGAAGACCGAGGAGTACCCGGTCGGCGTGCACGTGCTGCCCAAGCACCTCGATGAGAAGGTCGCGCGGCTGCACCTCGATGCGTTGGGCGTTCGGTTGACGACGCTTCGCCCCGACCAAGCGGCCTACATCGGGGTCCCGGTCGACGGCCCCTACAAGCCGGACTCCTACCGCTACTGACCGCGAGGTCGTCGCGGGGAGCGAGGCGGCCGGCGACGGCGGGCAGCGACGGCGGTGATCGCCGGGGACTGGCTACCCAGGGGGAAGGTAGCCGTCGGGGGTGGGCGGCGCCGTCGTCGCGGCTGCTGCGGGATCGGGACCTTGGTAGGGCCAGGCGGGTTGTGCCGGCGTGGCTTGCTGTGGGTGCCACGGTGGCGGAGATGCTGTCATCGCGCGGCGGCGGCGTTCGGCGAGGACCGCGGCAAGCACCGCCCAGTTCGGCGTTCCCGGCGGCGGCGGGCCGACCCGGTTCGTGACCTCGGTGGCGATCTGCTGCTCCAGCGTGGCTCGGGCGTCCGGCGTGAACTGCAGCGCTCGGCTGAGGTACTGGCGCATGCGGAGCGCGAGCGCGTCGTCGACCCCGCTGAGGTCGAGGGTTGCCGCCCAGCCGGCCAGCGGCGGCGGCATCGCGACCGGAGCGTCGAACCCACCGGGAACGCGGTCCTGCAGCACCAGCGTGCCGGCCGCGAAGTCTCCCAGCCGCTTCTTGCGCGAGCTGGCCAGCATCGGAATGAGCGCGAGCAGGGCGTAGCTGATGCCGGGTTTGTCGAGCACCACGCCGACCAGCCCGCGAAAGAAGGCATGCCGGAACCGGATCGGCCCGCCGTCGTCGCGGACCACGCGCAGTCCCATGACCGCCTTCCCGAGCGTCCGGCCGCGCCACAGCGTCTCCATCGCGACCGGATAGCCGAGCACGACGCCGACCTCGATGACGACCAGCAGGGTCAGGAATGTCGCAATGCTTCCGCCGGGACCGAGCAGCAGAATCGCGAACAGCAGTCCGAGCTGCGCGGCCGTCACGATGGCCAGGTCGATCAAGGCGGCAATGCCGCGGGAGCCGACGCCCGCGAGTCTCAGGTCGACGGCCACCGCCTCGCCGATGATGACCTGGTCGTCGGGCTGCACCTGACTAGTGTCGTGGCCGATGGACGTCGACGTCTTCATCGCAACGCATCGCGATGAGTGGGCTCGGCTCGAGCGGCTGGTGGCGCGGGCCCGGCGGCCGCGCCGCATGTCGGGTGCGGAGGTCGAGGAGCTGGTCGACCTGTACCAGCGAGCGGCGACCCAGCTGTCGATCGTTCAGACCCGGTCGCCCGACCCGATGCTGGTTGCTCGGCTGTCCCGGATCGTTGCGGATGCGCGGGCTGCAGTAGCCGGCACGCATGCACCCGCCCGGCGGGACTTCTCGCGCTTCTTCGTGGTCGCGTTCCCGGTCGCCGTCTACCGCACCCGAGCGTGGTGGATCCCGACCGCAGTGCTCTCCCTCGCCGTGGCGACCGGCTTCGGCTGGTGGATCGCGACCCATCCCGACGTCCAACAGGGGCTGGCCCCGGCTGCCAGCGTGCGGGCGCTGACCAACGGAGAGTTCGTGCAGTACTACCACTCGGCGCCCGCACATGACTTTGCGACCCAGGTGTGGACGAACAACATCTGGGCGTCCGCGATTGCGCTGATCGGCGGGATCGCGCTCGGTCTGCCGACCCTCGTTGCGCTGTTCGCCAACATGCTGAACGTCGGCGTCGACGGCGGCTACATGGTCGCGGCCGGCAAGGCCGGCCTGTTCTTCGGGCTGATCCTGCCGCACGGCCTGCTCGAGCTGACCGCGGTGTTCGTCGCCGCCGGCACCGGGTTGCGGCTCGGCTGGACGGTTGTGGACCCGGGTCCGCGGCGACGCTCGGACGCGCTCGCGGCCGAGGTGCGCTCGACCGCGATCATCGCGTTGGGCCTGGTCGTGGTGCTCGCCGTCTCGGGCTTTATCGAGGCCTTCGTCACGCCGTCCGGGCTGCCCACCTGGCTGCGCATCGGGATCGGATGCGTCGCCGAGGCCGGCTTCCTGACCTATGTCTGGGTGTTGGGGCGCCGTGGGGTCGCGGCCGGCGAGACCGGTGATCTCGACCCGGCTGCGCGCGGCGACCTCGTCGAGGTTGCCGGCTGACCGTCGCAGGGAGTACGCCGGCTCAGAGCCGGCCGGCGGCCTTGAGGTCGAGGTATGCATCGGCTACCCGGGACGCGAACTGCGCCGGCGGGGCGGCGGTCACCAGCACCTCGCGCCGGCGCAGTGCCGCGGCCAGCGTGCTGCGCTCGGCGCGGGCTCGTTCTGCCGCGGCGGCGGAGTAGG
>DATJSI010000065.1 GCA_035504215.1 Mycobacteriales bacterium | reverse complement strand
TGGCCGGTGAGAACAGCGGTGATCACAAGGCGACGCTTCGACATGCCGAAGCCTGAGCGGCCACCGCTATTCCGATGACCTGCGACACGCTATTCCGATGACCTGAGACACCCCATTCCGATGTCCTGAGCCAGGACACTGCTGGGACCACTTCCGGGGTGTGCCGCGACCCGCGGCGGTCCGACGAGGAGCAACGATGGCCGAGCTGGTGACCGAAGGGCCGGAGCTCGTGCTTCGACTCGGACGGTGGGAGCGCCTCGGCGCGATGCACGACAGCATCCGGGTGCCGCGTGCCAACGTGACGTCCGTTCGCGCCGTGGCCGACCCGTGGGCTGAGCTTCGGGGCCTCCGTGCGCCCGGCACCGGGATCCCCGGCGTCATCGCGCTGGGCACCCGCAGGGGCGGGTTCGGCAAGGACTTTGCTGCGGTCTACGGCCACCGCCCGGGCGTCGTGGTCGAGCTCGACGGTGCCGAGTTCCATCGGCTCGTCGTCTCGTCCGACCGCGCGCAGTCTCTCGCCAGGACGATTCAGCAGTTCATCGAATAGCCGCCGGCTGCCGTCCCGGTCCGGTCCGGTCTTAGCGGTCTTCCGTTTGGCGCCCCTATCCGAGCTCGGCGCGCAGGAGTGCCGCCGCCCGAGCCATTGCGCGCATCTTCCCCTCGGCTGACTCGCGCGGGAGGTACTTCATCCCGCAGTCGGTAGCGATCACGATCTGCTCCGGCGGCAGGTGGTCGAATGCCCGCCGGGTGCGTGCGGCCACGAGCTCGGCGGTCTCGACCTCGGGGGTCGAGAGATCGATGACGCCGAGGAGGATCGTCTTGTCAGACAGGTCCTCGAGGACGCCGAGGTCGAGGCCCGACTGTGCGGTCTCAATCGAGATCTGGGCGGCGCTGCAACCGGCGAGCTCTGGCAGGAACGAGTAGCCCTCCGGGCGCTCGTGGATGATCGCGGCGTAGCCGAAGCACAGGTGCACGACCGTCGTACCGGTGACTCCGTCGAGGGCCGCGTTGAGCGCCGAGAGCCCGTACTCCCGGGCTGCGTCCGGTCGGGCTTGGAGGTAAGGCTCGTCGAGCTGCACGATGTCGGCGCCGGCCGCGAACAGGTCACGCACCTCGGCGTTGACCGCAGCCGCATAGTCCATCGCCGCCTCGGCCGGGCTCGCGTAGTACTCGATCTGCGCCTGCTGCGACATCGTGAACGGGCCGGGGACGGTCATCTTGATCGTGCGCTCGGTGTTGGTGCGCAGGAACCGTACGTCGGCAACCCCGACCGGATGCGGCCGCCGGATCGGTCCGACCACTCGTGGGACCGGGTTGGGATGGCCGCTGCGGTCCAGCGCCGTACCGGGGTTGTCGATGTCGACGCCCTCGAGCGCGGTTGCGAAGTGGTTGGAGTAGCTCTCGCGGCGCATCTCGCCGTCGGTGACGATGTCGAGCCCGGCCCGCTCCTGGGCGCGGATCGCGAGCAGCGTTGCGTCGTCCTGGGCCTGCGCGAGGTGCTCGGGCGCCACGCGCCACAGCTCACTTGCCCGCACGCGGGGCGGGAACCGGCCGGCCAGCTTGGCCCGGTCGATCAGCCAGTCCGGCTGGGCGTAGCTACCGACGAGCGAGGTCGGCAGGACGGGCAGGTCGGGCACGAAGCACCTCCGGGCGACGGCAGGCGGCCATCCTCGCAGCTGCTTGGGCCGGCTTCCTACGCCGCCAGCTCGGCCGGTAGCTCCTCGCTGTGGATCACATCGAGTGACGACACCGCCCTGGTCAGCGCGACGTAGAGCCAGTGCAGGCCGCGGTCGTGGCCGCGCACGATGGCCGACGGCTCGACGATCACGACGTGGTCGAACTCCAGCCCCTTGCAGAGCGTGACCGGCACCAGCTCGACCCGCTGGTCCATGCCCTGTTCGACCTTGCCGGCCTCGATCCCGGCGCGACGCAGGGCTCGGGCGGCGTCCGCGAGAACGTCGGCGTCCGCGATGAGGCCGATCGAGCCTTCCTGGCCGAGCCGCTCCTGCACGGTCTGCACGACCGTCGCGGGAACCGCGGATGAGGGCCGGATGGTGAGCGACGCCATGGCATGCCGGATCGAGACGGCGGGTTCGACGTCGACCGTGAGCCACGGAAGCAACCGGTTCGCGAGGTCGAGCACCTCCTGAGGCACGCGGTATCCGCGGGTGAGGGCGACCACCGAGGCATCCGGCTTGCCGAGGTGGCGCAGTGTCTCCGGCCAGCTGGCGACCGCGTCCGGTGCGGTCGCCTGCGCGACGTCACCGAGGACGGTCGCCGATCCGGTGTCGCACCGCCGGCCGAGTGCCCGGCACTGCATCGCTGAGAGGTCCTGCGCCTCGTCGACGACTACATGGCCGTAGGTCTCGGGCCGCGCGATGTGTGCGTGCACCTCGTCGACCAGAAACGCGTCGGCACGGGACCAGCGCGCGCGGTTGGCGGCGACCGGACCCGCGTGGTCCAGCAAGAGCCGCTGGTCGGCCGCGTCGAGGAGGCCGTCGGCGGCGCGCGCGAGCGACCGCTCGTCGGTCAGCAGCCGGGCGACCAGCGCCTTGGCGGTGACCGCCGGCCAGTGATGGTCGACGAACTCGCGCACCTGCGCGGACCGCGCGAGCTTGGCCACCCAGCGGTCGTCCGGAGAGCCGCCCACGCTCTCGGTACGCCGTCGAATCGCTTCAGCGATCAGGGTGGGCAGGCGGGAACGAATCACGCCGTACGGCTGGCCGGTCGATCGCTCGCGTTCCATCAGGTCGCTGAGCTCGTCCGCCGGGATCCGCCAGCGTCGCGAGCCGACCGGGATCACGAGTGACTCGGTCGGCGTGACCAGCCGCGAGTCGATGGCGCGGGCGATCACGTCGGCGAAGCGTTCGTCGCCCTTGAGCCGGGCGAGTTCGGGGCGATCCTGCCCGCGTACCGTCACGCCGGCCACGAGCTCGTCGACGACGACCTGCTGCACGTCGACCTCGCCCAGCGCGGGCAGCAGCTCCCCGATGTAGGACAGGAAGGCGCGGTTCGGGCCGACCACGAGGACCCGGCTGCGGCGAAGCTGGTCGCGGTGGGCGTAGAGGAGGTAGGCCGCGCGGTGCAGCCCGACCGCGGTCTTGCCGGTGCCGGGCGCGCCCTGGATGCAGGTGGTCTGGGCGAGCGGCGCGCGGACCAGGTCGTCCTGGTCGGGTGCGATGGTCGCCACGATGTCGCGCATCGGGCCGACCCGCGGCCGCTCGATCTCGGCGGTGAGGATCGCGCTGGACGAGACATCGTGCTCGTCGCCGGCCGACAGCTGCTCGTCCTCGAGCGACGTGAGCGCCCCCGCCGAGTGGCCGAAGCGGCGGCGCCTCGCGACATCCATCGGCTCGGTTGCGGTCGCCTGGTAGAAGGCGAGCGAGACATCGGCACGCCAGTCGACGACGACGACGTCTCCCGTTTCGTTGCGGACGTGCCGCCGGCCGATGTGGAACTGCTCGCCGCTGGAGTGCCGGTCGATCCGGCCGAAGAACAGCGGCACGCCGGGCACCTCGCGCAGCGCGTCGGCGCGATGGGCGAGCTCGGCCTTGAGGAACTCGGTCGACACCGGATCGCCGCCCTGCGGGTCGAGTTCCCGGACTCGGCGGAGCATCTCGGCCAGGCAGCCACGGGCGTAGTCCAGGTAGCGGCGTTCCTCGGCCAGTGTGGTCTCGGGGTCTTCCGGTGTGATGATCGGCCCCTGGTTGGTTCCTCCGAAGGACGACACGAGTCGAAAATTTTAGTGACACTCGACCCAGGGTCCAAACGGGTTTCTCGACCGCGAGCGGAGTCAGCCGTTCAGGCACAGCAACGCCTGCTCGGACCTCGTCCCGATGTCATCGCTCGTCGGGATCGTCGTCGTCTTCGTCGTCGTCTCCGGCGAGCCGGTATGGGGGATGATCCGGGTGGTGCCCCCTGCAGCACGACAAGGCCACGCGCGGAGCATCGGGAGCTAAGGTCGCCCCGATGCTGGTGATGGTTGACCTCGACGGCACGCTGACCGATCCGTACGACGGCATCACTCGCTCGGTTGTGCACGCGTTTGAAGGACTCGACCGCGAGGCTCCACCAGAGGCCTCGCTCGGCCGCTTCATCGGTCCGCCGCTGCAGGATGCCTTCGCGCAGTGGCTTCCCGGTGCCGACGTCACTCGAGCGGTCGCGCTTTATCGGGAGCGGTTCGACGAGGTCGGCTGGCGAGAGAACAGGGTCTACGACGGCATCGACGCTGTCCTCGGCGAACTCGCCGCCCGCGGCGACGAGCTCGTGGTCGTGACCTCGAAGCCGGCCGTCTTCGCCGAGCGGATCCTCGTGCACTTCGGCTTGCGCCAGCACTTCACGCATGTCGTCGGTGCCACTCTCGACGGGACCCTGCGGCACAAGGCCGACCTTGTCACCAAGGCGCTCGATGCCACCGGGGCGACGGCAAGCAACACCGTCATGGTCGGCGACCGGGCGCAGGACGTCGAGGGTGCGAAGGTCAACGGGGTCAAGGCGATCGGCGTCGCCTGGGGGTACGCCGAGCCGGGCGAGCTCGAAGCGGCGGGCGCCGACACCGTCGTCGACCGGCCGTCCGACTTGCTCGCCGTTATCCCTATCTAACTGGGCGTCAGGGACGCTGAGCTCGCAAACACATCGGTGCGAAGTCGGGGTCAGCCATGCCGATCGCGCGGTCCGCCCGGAGAGGGATGCCGACCGACGCAGACCCTCCTTTCGGTTGATTCGCTTCGAGTTCTCCACTCATACGTTGCCGGTGCGACCGGGAGATACCCGGCTCGCGGCCGCCCGATCCCGCGTCGGAATCGGCACCGCTGAGCAAGAGGAGACCTCAGAGTCGGCCAGGTCGCGATCGCGTTCAAGCGAGGCGTGCTCTACGCGACGTTGCACTTCAACGCCACGCCGACGACTCACGGGTCGATCACCGGTGGCACCGGCGCGTTCCGCAACGCGACCGGCACCGTCGTCGGCACCAGTAACGCTGCGGACACCCGCGCAGCGATCACGATCACCTATCGCAGCTGAGTTCGTCGCACGGACGGCCGGCGACACCGCGCCGGTCGTCCCGACCGGCCGGACCACGCTGGAAACGCCCGGGCAAGATCCGGTCGCGATGATGTCCGACCGGTAGGGCAGGGTGGAGTCGACACCCGGCGAGGGAGGACGACACATGGTCGAGGACCTGATCGACGAGCGCCGCAGCGAACCGGCGTACGTGCAGTCCGAGCGGGCGATGCTGGAGAGCTGGCTGGAGTTTCATCGCACGACACTGTTGCTGAAGTGCGAGGGCCTGAGCGACGAGCAGCTCAAGGCCCGACCGGTGCCGACCTCTCTGCTCTCGCTGCACGGGCTGATCCGGCACATGGCCGAGGTCGAGCGCAACTGGTTCGACCGGGTGCTGCTGGAGTCGGTTGCGCCACCGATCTGGTTCGACCCCGAGATCGACGACAGTGAACTGGTCCCGCTCGACGATGCGGACTGGACCGCGGACCTTGCGGCGTGGGAGGCGGAGTGTGAGCGCAGCCGGAAGGCGGCCGACGCCCATGAGCTCGACGACACCGGATCGCGACGCGGTGCGCCGGTCTCGTTGCGGTGGATCTACGTGCACATGATCGAGGAGTACGCGCGCCACAACGGGCACGCAGATCTCATCCGTGAGCTGCTCGACGGAGCCGTCGGCTGGTAGGAGAGGCCCGGTCCGTAGATGGCGCTGCGCTTGCGGCGCCGG
Source organism: Mycobacteriales bacterium (assembly GCA_035504215.1). Classification (NCBI taxonomy): domain Bacteria; kingdom Bacillati; phylum Actinomycetota; class Actinomycetes; order Mycobacteriales; species Mycobacteriales bacterium. Next base: position 3,856 of record DATJSI010000065.1, on the reverse strand, counting down.
GTCAGTCGGTGGCGCCGCGCTTGCGGCGCTGCGGCCGGCCGCTGGTGAGCGCATCGGCCAGCAACCCGAGGCCGATTCCGAGCATCCAGACGTCCTTGCTGACCGGCAGCCCGGCCGGGGTGGGCCAGATGCTGCCGGGCTTGTGCATCGTGGGAGTCCGCGCGTACATCGTGAGCAGGCCTCCGGCGAAGCCGGTGAGCGCCAGGCCCGCGGTGGCGTTGGACACGAACGGACTCAGCAGCAGTGCGCCGACGGTCAGCTCGCCGACTGCGAGCCCCTTGAGGAACCTCTCCGGCTCGACCGAGTCGAGAAACGGGTACGCACCGGCGGCCATGCCGTGCACTCCCTGCGCGCGCTCCGGCGTACCGTGCCACTTCTCCCACCCGGTGTGCGCGATGTAGGCGCCGGTCGCCACCCGGGTCGGCAGGTTGCGCAGCCGTAGTCGACGCGTCATCGGTCTTGCCCTGACGTCGTCATCACATCCCCGGGAACATCGACCGGAGCGTGTCGAGATCGATGCCGTCGGCCTTGAGCGCGGGCGTGTGATCGGCGTCGAGCCGGCCGTAGACGAGCCGGATGAACGCCTCGGCGGGCAGCTCGAGCGACGCCGGTGCGGAGGCACCGGGATCCTCGATCGGCTCGACCCGCACGCCCTCGGAGGTCGAAGAGATCCGGAAGACGCGCGCCGGTGACTCGGTCCGCACAACCACGTCCAGCGGCTCGCTCGTCGGCTTGCCCGCCCAGGCGGCGAGCTGGCCCAGCTGGTCGACGAGCAGGGCCACGGATTCCGGGGCGATGGTCGCGGACGGGTCCAGCGCGACGGCGATGTCCCAGCTGTGGACCGCGTGCTCGTTCAGCCGCATCCGTACGACGTCGTCGAGCCCGGTCTGCATGCCGAACATCTCGACCTGCCAGCCGTCCTGACCGTCGCGCTTGAGGGCGTCGACGGTGGCGACGAACTCGCCGTCGACCTGCAGCGCGTCCCGTGCCTGTTCCGGTGCCGACTTCGCGTTCCAGGTGTCCCAGATCGGTTGGAACTGCTCGCCCGTCGGCGGCTCGCCGCCAGCGGCGAACGCAGCCAGGTAGCGCCCGAAGATCTCCGCGCCCGACCCGAGATGCGACAGCACTTGCGCGATCGACCAGTCGTCGTCGTACGACTGGCGCGTGACGTCGTCCTCGCCGAGCGGTTCGACCATGTCGACCAGCCGTTCGTGGGAGTGCCGCAGGGCGGTGAGCGGGTCGGACCCGGGTCGCGAAGCATCGGTCATACCGACACGGTAGTTGCGCCCGCAACTTACCTCGCCACCGACCCCCGAACCGGGCCGGCTGAGCTCAGCTCGCGACCAGCGCCCGAACCGCCGAGACCAGCGTGGTCAGGCCGGCTTTGGCGTCGGCGAAGAACATCCCGGTCTTCGGGTTGGTGAACAGCTCGTTGTCGATGCCGGCGTACCCGTGCCCCATGGAGCGCTTCATCACGATGATGTTCTTCGCCTGGTCGACGTCGAGGATCGGCATGCCCGCGATGATGGAGTCCGGCCGCCGGGCCGCGGGGTTGACAACGTCGTTCGCCCCGATCACCAACGCGACGTCCGCGCGCGGGAACTCCGGGTTGATCTCCTCCATCTCCTTCAGCATCGGGTAGGGCACGTTCGCCTCGGCGAGCAGAACGTTCATGTGCCCCGGCATCCGGCCCGCGACCGGGTGGATGGCGTAGGACACGTCGACGCCGCGTTGCTCCAGCAGGTTGCCGAGCGCCGCGAGCTCGTGCTGCGCCTGAGCGACCGCGAGCCCGTATCCGGGAACGAAGATCACCTTCTGCGCATAGGCCAGCTGCAACGCGACGTCATCCGCCTCGACGGAGCGCACCGTCGCTCCGGCACCGACAACCGCGGTCGCCGTGCTGTCCGCCGTACCGAACCCGCCGACGATGATGTTGCGGATCGAGCGGTTCATCGCGTCGGCCATCAGCTTGGTCAGGATGCTTCCGGACGCCCCAACCAGTGCGCCGGCAATGATCAGTGCGCTGCTGTCGATGACGAACCCGGCCATCGCGACCGCCGTGCCCGTGAACGCGTTCAGCAGCGAGATCACGACCGGCATGTCGGCGCCACCGATCGGCATCACCATCGTGATGCCGAAGACCAGTCCCAGCAGCAGGAAGGTCACGAGCGCCGCGGTCGACCGGTGGTCGCCCCAGATCAAGTAGCCGCCGCTGCCAAGGGCACCGAGGACGAGTACGGCGTTGACCAGGCGTACGGCGGGGAAGGTCACCGGCGCGCTCGTGACGATGCCCTGCAGCTTCCCGGCGGCGATCAGCGAGCCGCTGAAGGTCACCGCCCCGATGACCACGTCGAGCACGGTCGCGACGGTGGCCCGGGTCGAGAGCTCGGCGCCGTGAATGGTGACGACGCGGACGAACTCGGTGATCGCGACCAACGCAGCGGCCCCGCCTCCGGCGGCGTTGAACAAGCTGACCAGCTGGGGCATGTCGGTCATGTGCACGGTGCGTGCGCCGACCAGGCCGGCGACGCCGCCGACGAGGATCCCGACCACGACGATTGCCCAGCCGGTGCCGGTGATCGACCCGGTGTGCGCGACGTCGGCGATCGTGATGGCGATGGCCAGCGTCATACCGGCCGCCGATACGGTGTTGCCGCGCCGTGCCGTCGCGGGGGAGTTCATCAGGTGCAGGCCGATGACGAAGCACACAGCCGCAAGCAGGTAGATCAGCCGGACGGCCGTGGTGAAGTCGCTCACGACTCCGCCCCGGCATCGGATTCGGCGGCCGGCGGCGGAGTGGGCCGGCGCTTGAACATCTGCAGCATGCGGTCGGTGACGACGTACCCGCCCACCACGTTGGCGGCGGCGAAGGCGAGCGCGATGAAGGCGAGGATGTAGCCGAGCGGGTCGTGCGCCGTAGAGGCGGCGAGGATCGCGCCGACCAGCACCACGCCGTGGATCGAGTTGGCGCCGGACATCAACGGGGTGTGCAAGGTGGCCGGCACCTTGCTGATGACCTCGAAACCGACCAGCAGGCTCAGCACGAAGATGCTGATGTCCGACAGCAGCTGCGCGCTCACTGGGCGCCACCGCCAGCTGTCGAGGGCTCGGCAAGCTTGGGCTGCAGAGCCGGATGTACGACCTGTCCGGCGTGGGTCATCACGACGCCCGCCTGGATCTCGTCCTCCAGGTTGATCGACACCTCGCCATCGGTGATCAGTACGCCGAGCAGCGAGGTGAGGTTGCGGGAGTACGCCGTCGAAGCGCTCGTGGCGGCCAGCGACGGGAGATCGTCAGCGCCGATCACGGTCACCCCGTTGTCCGTCACGATCGTCTCTCCCGGGCGGGAGGTCGCCACGTTACCGCCCAGGCTGCTGCTCGCCGCGTCGATGACGACCGAGCCGGCGCGCATGCCTTCGACGGCGTCCGCGCTGACCAGCAGCGGCGGCGTGCGACCCGGCACCTGCGCGGTCGTGATGACGATGTCGGCGCGCTTGATGTGGCCGGCGAGCTCTTCGACCAGCGCCGCCTGCTCCTCCGCGGTCAGCGGCCGGGCGTAGCCGCCCTCGCCCGCCGCCGACTTCACCGCGGCGATGTCGACGAACTGGGCGCCGAGCGAGGAGACCTCGGTTCTCGAGTCCGGCCGCACGTCGAAGGCGCGCACCGATGCGCCGAGCCGGCGGGCGGTGCCGATCGCCTGCAGGCCGGCGACGCCGGCGCCCAGGATCAGAACCTCGGCGGGCCGCGCCGTACCGGCCGCGGTGACCATCATCGGGAAGTAGCGGCCGAACTCCTGGGCGGCCAGCAGGACGCTGCGGTAACCCGCGACGTTCGCCTGCGAGGTGAGCGCGTCCAT
>DATJSI010000064.1 GCA_035504215.1 Mycobacteriales bacterium | reverse complement strand
TGGCCGGTGAGAACAGCGGTGATCACAAGGCGACGCTTCGACATGCCGAAGCCTGAGCGGCCACCGCTATTCCGATGACCTGCGACACGCTATTCCGATGACCTGAGACACCCCATTCCGATGTCCTGAGCCAGGACACTGTCGGGGGCACTTAGGTGATCCTTCCCGTTTCAGCACACGACCGGGCTCACGCACGCCCCCATTGAGCGTCATATCGGTACACACGACGAGTCAAGGGACCCGGTTGTGTGCAGAAGTGTGCCGAAGGCACGCGCCGACACGTTGCCACGGCCGCTGTCAACGTCGCGCCCGGCTCGGGCGTTGAGCGGGTATGTCTGGGTTTGCTGCCGACGAGCAGCTGCTGCTCGCCTACCTGTGCCGCGGAGTGGCACGGCAGTTTCCCGAGCTGCCGCCGGCCACGGTCGCCGCGAGCATCACCGACGCCGGTCGCGCTCTGCAGGCATCCGGGCTCAACGACGCCGAGCGGCTGCGCAGGGTCGACCAGCTCGCGCGGCGCGAGCTGGCAGCCGCCCAACGCAGGAAGCCGGACACCGACCGCTAACTTCCCCGGACCGGCGATGACATGCTGATCCGCGTGCTGAGACCCGCAACCGAGGCCGACCTCGCCGATCTCGTGCGGCTCGCGCGAGCCTTCTACGACGAGGACGGGTTCCGCACCGGCGACGACGACCTGCGGGCGCGCTTCGGCGTACTGCTGCACGACTCCGACGCCAACATCACGGTGGCCACCGAGTCGGGCGCGACGGTCGGCTTCGCCCTCACGACGACCCGGCTGATCCTCGAGTCCGGCCTGGCCGCCGAGCTTCAAGATCTCTACGTGCGGCCCGAGCATCGGCGCCAGGGGATCGGAGCGGCCCTGATTGGCGATGCCGAGCAGTGGGCACGCGCCAGATCGGCCACGCTGCTCGAAGTCGTGGTCGCACCGAACGGCCGCGACGTCAGCCACCTGCACCGCTACTACGGAGCCCTGGGGTACGTCGACGAGGGCCGGCAGATCCTCAGCCGCGACCTGTAGCTCGTGCGGCAGCGTCGGGCGCGCCCGAAACGGCGAACCGGCGGTCTACCGGCCGGCTTCGGTTCCTCTGCCGACCGGCCCGTGCATCGCAAACCGGCCCCGCCAGTGTCGCCGCGTGGGCAACGAGATGACGGTCGCTTCTTCGGCTGCGCCGGCCGATATCGCGGCGTCGCCGTCCGCGCCGTGCGCATAGAGGAACACGATCTGCTCGCCGCGCACCTCGTACCACTCGATGACCGGCCGCCCGCTCAGACCGGGCTCTTGGAACTTGAACCGCCACAGGTCGCCGGCGACCTTCATCCGGGCGCCATCTTTCGATCCGCCGACGAACTGAGCGTCGCGCAGGGGAAGGAACGGCGGCAGGCCGCTCATGCCGGGGACCTTAGTTCGGATCGATCTGCTCCGCGAGGCCCGTTCGGGCCAGTCCGATCGAACTAGACAGCGAGCTAGCGCTCCCGGGCGAATCCCATCGGCATACCGGCCCCTGTGCGTGATTCGGCCCCTGGTTACTCGCCGTTCGGCGAGGGTAGGTCGCGAGCGCGGACGGCCCGTGGAGGGTGTGGAGCGCCCTGGAAGGCCACGGGCCGCCCGAGCCGGTCGGCCGCGAGCGCGCGGCGGTAGCGTCGCACCAGTGGATGTCTTGCCCGCGGCGGTCACCGCACTGGGTGCTCGCCTGCAAGACCTCGGCTGGGTGCCCGATCTGCTGGTGGGCGGATCGCTGGCCACCGGCGACTACGTGCCCGGCGTCAGCGACCTCGATCTGGTTGCCATCGTGGAGGGGCGGCTGAGCCCAGCCCGCGTGGCCCGACTGGTCGCCATTCACGAGGATCTGGATCGCGGCGAAGCGGCCGGCGCGGACCTTGGCTGCGTGTACGTCGCGGCCGGCCGGATCTCCGCAGCTGCCGTCCGGCATCCGACCTGGACCCACGGCTATCTCGTCTACCGGACCGTCTCGGGCATCACGCGGGCCGAGCTCGCGCGGCACGGCTTCCCGGCGTACGGGCGAGCACCCAGCGAGGTGCTGCCGCCCGTGACCGACGACGAGATCCGCGGCGCCGCTCGCGACGAGCTGTGCGGCTACTGGGCGTGGGCGGCTCGCCACCCCCGGATGTGGCTGAGCCCCGTGATCGCCGAGCTCGGGCTGACCTCGATGGCCCGCGGTCGTTCCGCGATGCGGACCGGCCAGCTGCTGTCCAAGGGTGACGCGATCGAGCAGGCGCACGCACCGGACTGGCTCAAGGACCAGCTACGCGCGCGCCGGCGCGGCGAGCAGGTCACCTCGCCGCGCCTCCCGACCGCGTGGATCGCCTGGACCGATGCCCGTCGAACCGTTCGAGCGGCTCGGGCCGGCGCTGCCTGAGCGGCCCGGCCTGCGGTTGTCGGGCCGGGACAGGGGAACCCTTGCATCGAGGTGACGTGAAGATGCCTGCTTGGGTGATTGCCCTCATTGTTGTCGCTGGCGTGATCCTGCTGGGGAGCGCGCTGTCGAATGTCTTGCCGGACCGGCTGCGCAAGGTGGATAGCAAGACCGCTGACGACATCGATCAGATGCGTGCCACGATCCTCAACCCGACCGCGCTGCCGATGCACGACCATGGGTTCGACCGACCGCGCTGACGCGGCGAGAGCGCTCGTGGTCACGCATTGCGAACCTCGATCAGCGAGATCGTGTTGCCGTCCGGGTCGGCCATCGTCGACTTGAGTCCGGACGCGCCAACCGGCTCGATGGGAGTCGGATCGATCCCCCGTGCACGGACGTCGTCGACTGCCGCCTCGAGGTCCGGCACCGCGATCGTCACGAGAGCACGCCCGGCGCGGTCAGCATCCTCGACGACGTAGATCCAACCGTCGCCGACGACCCGCCACATCACCTCGGTGTCGTGCGCGACGATGTCGGCCGGACGCCCGAACAACTGCGTGTACCAGTCCACCGCCGCCGCGAACCCCGCAACCGGGACACCTGCGAACAACACGTCCATGCTCACGCCGGCCACGATGTCATGTGCGGTGCTGCGAGTCCCCTGCACCCGCGCCAGGTGCTCGCAGCAATGCTCATGGGCGCCGCGCCTCGCGCTCTGTCTAGGACTCGAGGACCTTGAAGGCGAGGTGGCGCGTGCCGCGGAGCTGTACGAGCGTGAACCACACCGGGAGCAGCCGGTCGACCAGATCCTGCTGGTCCGCGCCGAGAAAGACCGGGCGCAGCCCGACGCCCGCGATCAGCTCCTCGACCTGGTCCCGGTCGGCCTCGGCAGATGAGTAGAGCAGGTCCGCGGTGACACCGTCGAAATCCGGGTCCGCGAAGTTCTCCCAACCCAGACTGTTGAACGCCCGCGCATAGCGGGCACCGGGCGCCGCCTCGGCGATCGCGGCCGAGGAGTTCGCGACCGGTGCGCCGATGTTGTTCGTTGCATCGACGACCAGCTTCCCGTCCAGCGCGGCGGCGTGCTCATCGAGCAGCTGCTCGACCGCCTTGGCAGGTACGGCGAGCAACACCGCGTCCGCGCCGTCGATCGCCGCCGCGATGCCGGCGACCGACGTACCGTCCGCCTCCGATGACGGGTCCCGCACCCCGTAGACGACCTCGTGACCGGCGCCGGACAGCGCCCGCCCGATCGTGCCGCCGATGTTGCCCCGTCCGATCACTGCGACCTTCATGTCCGACTCCTCGCCGTCGTGTACTGACCGCCAGCAACCGGATCCGCCGCGCTATTCCCCACGTCACTCGTGATCTTGACGTTGGGGGGCGGCGGATGGGGCGGGCCGGTTACGTGAGCAGGCCGCGGGCGTAGAAGTCCGAACGATCGGCAAGACCCGGCAGCACGAAGAAGTAGCCGCCGCCGATCGGGCTCACGTAGTCGACCATCGGCTCGCCGATCAGCCGCTTCTGGTTGGCCACGA
>DATJSI010000063.1 GCA_035504215.1 Mycobacteriales bacterium | reverse complement strand
CCTTCACTACACGGCTCTGACCGCGGCATCGGCGGCACTCGTGGTCGGAATCGGCGTGAGCCTGCTCCATGCCCGCCATCAATGGTTCGGACGTGGGTTGGTCGTGGTCGTGACGGCGCTCGCGGTGGTGTCCGCGATCTCCGTGGTCGGCCGCCGCCAAGAGCTGGCTTTCCCCCACCAGGCCTTCAGCGCCGCCGCGCCACCGGGCTGCGTGGCCGCGGACGATCCCACCGCGCTGATCGAGATGGACCGGCTGAGCAGCGACCTGCGGGCCGGGTGCCGGGTGCCGGTGGATGTGACGGGCATCAACTACGACCGGTTGCACAGGGTGGTCGACGGCCAATCCGTGAAACGACGCTTCAACCTCGCCTGGCAGCACTTCATCGTTCGCTACCTCACCAGCGGGACGAGCTTCGTGATCGACCGCCCGTGGGGGGACGAGCTGAACGCGGTCTCACGGCACGAGCTGGACCAGATGCCACCGATCGCCGCGGCGGACAACCTGGTCCTCCGCCGGGTGATCTCGAAGCATCCGTAGCGCCGGTCTCGACCTCTCGCTCCGCCCGACGGTCCGGCAGGGACTACTTCTCGGTCCCGTGGGAACGCTCTGGCTTCGAAACACTCAGACGACTCGTACCGAAGGAGCTGCTGTCATGGCGGAAACGCCGCCCCCGCAGTCCGGACGTCCGCGCCTGGTGGTGGCGACCGGTGGTCACGCATCGGCCGGCAGCCCTGCGGCGAGGGGCGAAGAAGTCGCCTACCTGCTAACCGGGAAACGGGTCACCATCGGGAGCGCGGCTGACCAGGACATCAGCTTGCACGGGCTCGCCCCCCAGCACGCAGTCGTCGAGTGGCTCTCGGACGGCGATGAGTACGTCTTCCACGCGCTGCGCGCAGACGGAAGCGCATTGATGAACAGTCAGATTCGCGAGACCGGCCTGCACCACGGCGACCGGATCGAGCTCGGCGAGTGGACGTTGGTCTTCCAGCGCGACGAGCACGCCGACCACATCCGCCGTGGCCGCGCGCGGCAGGGCGGGCAGTACGCCGGCGGCGGCATCACCTCTTCCGGCGGTCATCTGTCGGAAGGCTCGTAGCCGGCGCCGCGCGGCCGGCTCGGCGTACCGTTCGACGATCCGTCAGCGGGTCGATGTCGCCGCGTAGGCACGCACGATCTCAGCACCGAGCCGGGCGTTGTTGTTCACCAGCGCGATGTTGGCGGTGAGGCTGGCGCCGCGGGTGAGCTCCACGATCCGGCCGAGTAGATACGGCGTCGCGTCCTTGCCGTGGATGCCGCGCTCGTCCATGTCTTTGATTGCCTGCGCGATGATGCGGTCGATCGTCTCGGCAGGGACCTCGTCCGCTTCAGGAATCGGGTTGGCCACCACGATGCCGCCGTCGATCCCGAGCTCCCACTTCGCGGCCATGACCGCGGCCACCTCGTCGGGCGAGTCGACGCGGGCCGGCACCCGGTGCCCGCTGCTGCGGGAGAAGAAGGCGGGAAACTCGTCGGTGCGATAGCCGAGGACGGGAACCCGCAGGGTTTCGAGTGCTTCCAGCGTCAGACCGATGTCGAGGATGCTCTTCACGCCGGCCGAGACCACCGCGACCGAAGTGGTGGAGAGCTCGGTCAGGTCGGCACTGATGTCGAACGTGCGCTGCGCTCCGCGGTGCACCCCGCCGAGCCCTCCGGTGACGAACACCCGGATCCCGGCCAGGGCGGCCAGCCGCATCGTCGCGGCCACGGTGGTGGCGCCGTGAGCGCGCCTGGCGATCACGACCGGCAGGTCCCGAACGCTGACCTTGGCCACGTCGTCGCTGGTCGCAAGCAGCTGCAGGTCGGCCGGATCGAGCCCGACCCTCGGGCGCCCGTGGAGTACGGCGATCGTCGCCGGAATCGCGCCGCTGTCGCGAATGATCTGCTCGACGCCGGTCGCCATCTCGACGTTCTGCGGGTAGGGCATCCCGTGGCTGATGATCGTGCTCTCCAGCGCAACCACGGGCCTCCCCTCGGCCAGCGCGGTGAACACCTCGTCCGTTACGACGAGGTTCTGATCCGGTGTGGTCACACGGCCCTCCTCAGCCTGCCGACGCGACTGCCGACGCGAGTGCCGACTCGATGAGCCGCGGGGTGAGATCGGGCCGGACGGTGTGCGGGCTGGCGAGGGTCAGCACGGCCGCGGCCTGACCGAAGCGAGCCGCCTCGAGCGGTTCGCGACCACTCAAGACGGCGTAGCAGAACGCGGCAGTCATCGCGTCGCCCGCGCCGGTCACGTCCTCGACCGTTGCCTGGGCGGCCGGCAGCCACGTCGTACCGGAGGACTGCGTGCTGAGCAGCGAGCCCCGCGCGCCGAGCCGGACCCAGACCTGCTCGACACCGCGGTCGTGCAGGTCCTCGGCAGCCTTGCGCAGCTGGTGGTCGGTGCGGGTCGGCCGGCCGGTCAAGGCCGAGAGCTCGTCACGGTTCGGAGTCACGGCGTACAACGGCCGGTCGACGGCGATCGACTCCGCGATCCTGGCCGCCTTGGGGACACTGACCGGCTCGAGCACGATCGGCACTCCGGCGGCCGCCGCCAGGTCGCCGGCGTGGGTCAGCGCATCAGTGCCCAGGTTCCCGTCCACCACCACGAGGCCGGCAGTCGCGATGATGTCCCGCGCGCCATTGACCTGGTCGGCGCCGAGCGCGCCGACGGCGGCCATGTCGGACACCGCAACGATCATCTCGCCGTCGGCGTCCAAGACGGCGGTGTAGGTGCCGGTCGGCAGATCCGTGCGTTGGACGTACTCGCAGCGCACCCCTGCCGCGACGGTCTGGCTCAGCAGGCTGTCGCCGAGCGCATCACGGCCGATAGCAGTGACGAGGAACGTGCGTACGCCGAGCCGGGCGAGGTTTTCGGCGATGTTGCGCCCGACGCCGCCGGCGGTCATCGAGGCGCGACCGGGGTTGCTGGTCTTCGGCGTGGCCGGGGCAGTGCTGTGCGCCTTGATGTCGATGTTCGCTCCGCCGATGACGACGACGCCCGGTCGCTCGGCGAGCAGGTACCCGCGGCCGAGGATCACGCCCTTGCGGCCGAGGTTGGACAGGTGGACGTTGACCGCCGCGCGCGAGGTGCCGAGCCGCGCCGCGATGCCCTCCGACCCGATGAGCGGGTCGCGGCGCAGCAGCTCTACGATGGCGCGCTCTCTGGCCGTCAAAGTCACACTTGGCAGGCTAAGGAGTGCTTAGGTCAATAAGCAAGACGGCTCGGGGCGGCCGGCTTCGGCTGGCGGCCGCCCAGCAGCGTGGGGTGCCGGCGAGGGCCGGATCGCGAACAGCGGCAGCGTCACGTGCACGATCGGGCCGATCAGCAGCGCATAGGCAACCGTGCCGATCCCGACGTTCCCGCCGAGTGCCCATCCAACGAGCAGCACCGAGAGCTCGATCGTCGTACGGACCACCCGGATCGAGTGGCCGCGTCCGGCGATCCCTGTCATTAAGCCGTCCCGCGGACCGGGCCCGAGCCCGGCGCCGATGTACAGCCCGGTGGCGATGCCGTTGGCACCGATCGATGCCGCGAGCAGGACGGCGCGCACGACCAGCGAGTGCGGCGCAGGAACCTCCGCAAGCACGACGTCGATGACCGAGCCGATCACGACGACGTTGGCGATCGTGCCGACGCCCGGTCGCTGCCGCAGCGGGATCCAGCCGATCAGGACGACCGCCCCGACGATGATTGCCCAGGTGCCGACGGCGCCGCCGAAGGTGCGCGCCAGCCCTTGGTGCAGCACGTCCCACGGATCGACACCGAGCGCGGCGAGCAGCAGGCCTGCGTCGCTCAGCCCATAGAGCACGAGCCCGGCTGCAAGGTGAAGGGAACGGCGTTTCATGAGTCCATCGTCCGCAACTTGGCCTAGTTTTAATCAGGCCAAGTTGTTAGCCTTGGCCTGTGGTGAGCACCCGACGGCTGGCGGCCTGGCTGTCGCCGGCCCTCGAGGTGCGGCCGATCGGCGACGGCCTCGCCTACACCCTTCGGGCGCTCGTGCTCGACGGGCGCGTGATCCCCGGCGCACGCGTGCCTGCCGAACGCGAGCTCGCCGCGGTCCTGGGTGTCTCGCGTGCCACGGTCACCGAGGTCTACAACCGGCTCCGGGACGAGGGGTATCTGTCGAGCCGGTACGGCGCCGGGACCGTCGCGGCGCTGCCGGCTCCGCACCTGAGCCGACCCGACGAGGACAGCCCACCTCCCGGTGCGGTGCTCGACCTCACCGTGGCGGCGCTTCCGGCACCGGCGGAACTGCCCGAGATCGCCGCCGCGGCCGCCGTCGAGGACCTGCCGCAGCACCTCGGCGGCCCGGGGCTCGATCCGAGCGGGCTGTTCGAGCTGCGCCGCAGGATCGCTCGCGGCTACACGCAGCGCGGACTGGCGACCTCGCCGGAGCAGGTGCTGGTCACCAGCGGCGCGCTGCACGCGTGGGACCTGCTGCTGCAGGTCTGCGGCGCCCGTGGATCGACCGTGATCACGGAACAACCCACGTATCCCGCCGTCGTGGACGCGGCGCTGGCTCATCGAGCGCGCGTCGTGCCCCTTCCGGTCGACCAGTCCGGCTGGGACGTCGCGCCGCTCATCCGCCCGGCATCGCCGCCTGCGCTGGTTCACCTGACCTTCGACGGGCAGAACCCGACCGGGCTATGGGCTGATCCCGATCAGCGGCGGGAGGTCGTCGAGAGCTTCGCCGAGCCGACCGTCGTCGTCATCGACGAGACGATGCTCGAGTTCCGCCACCAGGCGCTGTCGGTGCGGCTCCCCCGGTTCGGGGGCTCCGCGACCGTGGTCCACGTGGGGTCGATGAGCAAAGCCTTCTGGCCGGGCCTTCGGGTCGGCTGGGTCCGCGGTCCCGGGACACTGATCCGCCGGCTCGCGGTCAACCGAGGCGGCCAGGACCTCGCGCCGCCGGTGCTCGACCAGCTGATCGCGACCCGCTTGCTCGATGCGGCACCCCGGATGCTGCCGGCCCGCCGGGCGATGGCAACGTCGCGTCGGGATGCCGTGGTCGCTGCAATCGCTGAGCTCGCACCCGCGTGGAGCCTGACCCCGCCGGCCGCCGGCCTGGCCGTTTGGATCAACCTGGGTCACTCGTCGAGCACGGCGCTGGCTCGCGCCGCCCTGCTCGGGGGCATCCGCGTGACACCCGGGCCACGGTTCACCGTGTCCGGCACACACGACGGCTACCTGCGCCTGCCGTTGACGTTGGCGCCTGATCTCGTGCCGGAGGTCATCGGAACCCTCGCCCGGCTGGCCGACGAGGTGCCCGCTGCCCGGACTCGACAGCGGACCGGCCCCGCGCACGCGTGGGCGGTCTGAGCGAGAGCTTCAGCTCAGGTGACGTCGAGCTTGAGCTTCTTCGACCTACCGCTCGCGTTGGTTGCGTCCGCGGACCGTACGACGCGCAGCGACACCTTGCCCACCTTGCCCGACGTAAAGGTGATGACGTAGCCGACCGTCTGCGTGCCGTTCGGCAGCTTCTGGTGCTTGGTCTTCGCGCCGCCGACCTTCTTCCACTTGCCGTTGACCTCGACCTCGAGGGTGACCCTCTCGCCGCTGGCGGCCGGTCGCACGACGCCGTACACCTCGACCTTGCTGCCATGTGCGGTCGTGGTCTTGCTGAGCGCAGCCTTGACCGCCTGCGCCACGCGGACCGTTGCGATTCCGCTGGTCGCGGCAGCATGCGCGGAGGTAGTGGAGTAGGAGAACTCGTACTCGGTGTTCACCGTCGGCTTGACCGCGGCCTTCGCGATCCCGCCCGACGTCGTGGTGACGGTCGTCACCGTGTGGAATCCACCACTGCGCCCGCCGCGGTCGAGGAGCTTCACCTTGCCGCCGGCGATCGGTGCGCCGGTCTTTTTATCGGTCAGCTTTGCCGACAGAGTCGCCCGCTTGCCGTAGGTGATCGTCGTCGAGTGCGGCGCGCTCAAAGCGCTCGGCTGCTGCGGCCCCTTCGGCGTGGCCCAGACCACATCAGACCAGGAACCGTCGACTACGCCGTTCTCCGCGCGGATCCGGAAGTCGTACGGCGTACCGTTCGTCAGGTTGCCGATCGTGTCGCTGATCGTCGAGTCGGTCGTGTCGTAGTCGGTGTCGGCGACCTGCCAGCTGGCGCCACCGTTGGTGGAGTCGTCGATCTCGTAGTACTGCAGAGCGACGCCGCCGTCGTCGGTTGGCGCAGTCCAGCCGAGCGTGACCCGGCGGTTGCCCGCGGTCGGCGTCAGCCCGGTCGGAGCGCCCGCCGCCTGGACCGCCGGCGCACCGCTCGAGGCGAGGTTGACGGTGATGTCGCCGTCACTGGTGTGGATGGTCAGGGTGCCTGCGGTGGCCCCGGAATCGTCGGCACTCGTCGCCTGCACGGTCACGCTGCACGCGCCTTGCCCGAAGCTCGCAACCAGCAGCGGAGCGTACGTGCAGTTGTCGCTCGTGACGGCGAAGCCGCCGGTCCCGCTTGTCACATCGGCGTCGACGCCGGAGATGGAGACCAAGCCGCCGCCCGCACTCAGCCGCTCGGTCTGCGACATCGGGTCGTTGGTAGCAACGGCGCCGAAGTCGATGTCTCCGGATGGAGCTGGGTCGGCGGAGGTTCCGGCTGTCTGCACCGAGCCCGCATCGCACGAGCTGTCGTCCGCCACGAGCTCTTCCTGGTCGGTCCCGTCGATGTTGCCGCACTCGGCCGCGCCGATCGCCGCTTCCGTCACGGGCTGGATCGACGGCGTAATCGCATCGCCGGTCGAGAGCGAACCGATCGTCGACGTCAATGTCTTGTCGGGATCGCTGAGGGTCGTGTTGGGGTTGCAGTCGCCGCCGAGCACGTTGTCACCGGCGTCCTCCGAGATCGCCCCGTCACAGTCGAAGCTCGTGTTGTCCCCGACGATCGAGGAGGCAAGCTGGTCGATGCTGCCGCCGATGCCGTCCACGTTGTGCGCGATCGTGTCGCCCCCGAGGACGAAGAACCCACCACCGTCGACGCCGTACTCGGTGTTGCCGGCAAACGTGCTCTCGTCGATGGACACGCCGTGGCTCTGGCCGGCGTTGATGAAGGCGCCGACGCCGTTGTCGATGAATGCGCTGTTCTCGATGTTGCCGTTGTAGAAGTCCTCACTGTCGGTGAAGTCGAAACCGTACTGCGAGACGTTCTCGACCAGAAGGTCGCGCACCGACAGCGGGGCGTTGGTGATATCGACGCCGCTGGTCGGTGCACCGGAGCCGGCGCCGTTGACCGTGAAGTTGACCAGGTCGATCGTGCCCCAGATCTCCGCCGGTTCCTGGAGGTTCAGCTGGTTCTCCAGGAAGTAGTCGTCTCCGGCGATCGCGGTGCAGTGGGCGTCGCTCCAGGTGAACTCCGAGAGGTCTGCCTCGAATCCGGTATACGAGTCGACATCGGAGGCGTTCTTCACACCTGCGAAGCCCACGCCTTGGATCGTGAGTGGGTAAGGGTCGTAGGGCAGCTGGACCGGGCAGTACTGGCCGGGCAGAAGGTCGATCGTCGCGTTCTCGCGGCTGTTGGCGTTCCACGCTTCAGCGGCGGTGATTGCCGACGTCAGGTTCTCGCAGGAGTACGTCGTCGAATACGCCAGCGTCGTCACATCCGGGCAGGCGACGAAGGTGCCGTCCGGCAGGGCCCGACCGGCCGCATGTGCCAAGGGCGCGGCGCCGAGGACAGCGACGGCAACAAGGACAAGGGCTGTGGCCCCACGGGCAGCGTGACGAAACGATGCGATGCCGGACATTGGACTCCCCCCGAGAGAGCGTGCAGGCAGCGTACCGAGGTTCACGGCTCAGGCCACGAGCAGCGCCGCACGACACCCTGACGGTGTCGGACCTCGACCGACGCACCCGCCGTGGCCCGTTGACCGGCGGGCTGCTGCATGATCGCGACCCGACGACCGGCTGCCGAACGCCGCGAGTCGCGCTGCGGCGAGGATCAGCACCACGCGTGGCTAGGACGTGGTCCCGGCGGCCGCGATCTGCTCGCGATGCCAGGTGCCCTTACCGTTGCGCGACCAGTACGCATTGAGCGAGCCGGCCGCGCCTTCGGCGGCGACGGTGACGTTGGCGCCGTCGAGGATGATGGCCGGGGCCGACCAGGCGCTCGCCGGGGCGGCCGCCTTCTCGCGGTGCCAGGCCTTCGCGCCGTCGGTCTTCCAGTAGAAGAGGAGCCGGCCGCCGGAGCCCACGGCGCTGACCAGCGCGCGCTTGTTGCCCGCGGTCATCGCGGGCGCAGACCGGGTCGAGCCCTTGCCGGCGATCCGTGCCTTCTTCCAACCGGAGGTGCCGTTCTTCTGCCAATAGAAGGACAGGCTGTGATGCGGGCCCTCCACCGCGATCGCGACGTCCTTGCCGTCATTGATCATCGACGGCCCCGAGTAGGCCGAGCCCTTGCCAGCCACCGTCTCCTTGTGCCAGCGCGAGGTGCCATGTCGTTGCCAGAAGAACAGCAGGCGATGGTGTGCGCCTTCGACGACGACGTTGACGTGGTTGCCGTCGGTCGTCATCGACGGCGCCGAGTAGGCGGTGCTCCTGCCCGCGACCTTCTCCTTGTGCCAACCGGGCACGAAGTTCTTCTGCCAGTAGAAGAGCAGGCTGTGCGCCTTGCCTTCGGCGACCACGTTCACGTTGTCGTGGTCGTTGGTCATGGACGGCGCGGAGTATGTCGTACCCTTGCCGGCCATCGTCTCCGGGTTCCACCCCGAGACCCCGTTCTCCGCCCAGTAGAACCGCAGGCTGTGGCTTTTGCCCTCAACGGCGACGTTGACATCGTTGCCGTCGGTGGTCATTGACGGCGCGGAGTACGTCGAGCCTTTAGCAGCAACCTGTTCAGGCGTCCATGTCGTGCTGCCGCTCGCCTGCCAGTAGAAGAAGAGCCGGTGATCCGTGCCCTGGACAGCGACGTTCACGCTCGTTCCGTCGACCGTGATCGAGGGGCCAGTCCCCGCTTCGGCCGAGGTGGCTGCCGCGGTCGCCCCCGCACAACAGATCGCGGCCAGCGCACCGACCGAGACCGCGTGCACCCAGGTCCGGCGGCCCCCCATGACACGGCCGCTCATCAGCGTCGTACTCATTGTCTCCGCTCCTGTCCGCTCCCATGACGGAGGCAGACACCCCCCGGTGGCCGAGCGAACCAACCCTACCGACCAGCACGCCGATGCGCACAAGATCGTTAGCATCACCGTTGTGTCAGCGTCGGTCGTCTATGACCCCGGTCAGTGGCACGACTTCTTCGTTCTGGTAGGGACCGGCTCGGCGACTCTGGCGGGCCTGGTCTTCGTGGCGATGACGATCAGCCTGCGCGACCTGATCGGCGACGCCACGCACAAGTACCGGGCGATCAACATGCTGGTGGGCTTCACGTCCGCGTTCGTCATCTGTGCGTTGGCGATGGCGGGCCACCAGACGCACCACACACTCGGCGCGGAGTGGTTCTTCGTGGCCCTGCTCGCCACGGCGGTGAACACCAACGGCTACGTGCAGGCATTCCGCCTTCGCAGCAGTCTCTA